>JBOFJB010000445.1:0-5508 GCA_051650465.1 Dermatophilaceae bacterium
GCCGAGACGCATGACCGCGCCCTTGCCGTGCTGCTTCTCGATCTGCGCCATCACCGAGGTGATCGCCTTGGACCGCTCGTCACCGGTCCCTGCGGCGGGCGGGTTGGGGATGGTGGCGCGGTTGGATCCAGCCATGTCACACCTGTGCTTTCGTCTCGTGTCGGGCGCGCCTACCGGCGACCAACTCTCGCCGTCGGTCTCGTCGCGAGGTCTGGTCAGACGCTAGGTGGTGGCGCCGACAGCAGCCGAGGGCCGCCGTCGAACCTGTGGACAACGCCGCCGACCGCCGCCACCTGTGGACGACCCTAGCCGAACGCCTGTTCGACGTCGATCGGCGACACGCCGACCGCGCCGGATGCCGCTTCGCCGGCGTCATCCGGCCCGCGTCAGCCCGACGGGGCGTCATCCGATCGGCGTCCGCACCCCCCACATCGCGGCGACGTGCCGGACGTCGGTGCCGCAACAGCCGCCCAGGACGCGCATCACCGGCAACCGGTCGCTGACTGCGGCCTGGTCCGCCGCGAGACGCACAGGGTCGATGTCCTCAAGATCGTCGGCCTCGTCGAACTCGGCGTGGCTCATCGTCGAAGCGTTCGCCCGGGTGCCGAGCACCCGCGAGACCCAGTCGCCGCCGTCGAGGGCCGGCAGAACGTGGGTCGGATGGGCGCAGTTGACGAGAAAGTGCTCCGGCGGTGCGGCGGCGTCGACCGCGCGCACCGCAGCGGCCAGCGTGCTGCCGTCGGGCATCCTGCCGTCGGTCTCCACAGTGAACGAGATGGAGACCGGCAGCCCGACGTCGCGCGCCGCGAGGACGACCCCGATGCTCTCGGCGGGGCTGGTCATCGTCAGCGCGGAGACGAGGTCGGCGCCGGCGTCGGCGAACGCGCGCACCTGGGGTACGTGGTACTCGCGCGCCTCCTCCGGGTCCGGCGCATCCCCCGCGACGTACCCGCCGCCGCGCGGCCCGAGCATCCCGGCCACCAGGACCGCAGGCACCTCGGCCCGGTACCGCTGCGCCAGGTCGCGGAGCATCGTCACGGCATTCGCGTTGACGCGCCTCGTCGAGTCGAGGTCGTAGCCGACCCGGCCCGCCCAGTCGGGGTTGGCCCGCCACGTCGGGGACTCCAGCAGCAGGCCGGTGCCGGCCGCCGCAGCGACAGCGGCGTACCCGTCGTAGTACCGGGTGAGCAGGTCGCGGCCGGCGGGGTCGTCGACGAGGGGGAACGCCGCGAACTCGGGAAGCTCGACGCCATGGTTGTGGATGAGGTCGGTCTCCAGTCCCCCGTCGGTCACGAAGCCGCGCACCGCGGAGTCGTGCAGGGCGGCGACGGACCCGTTGCTGGTCTCCATCCCCGCAGTGTCCTCCCCAACGCCGGCCGACCGGGACCGCCGGTCAGCACAGTTGCTCGGCCTCGTCCATGTCGTGGGTGGCGACGGACACGACTCCAGATGAGGTAGCCGACCGGGACCGCCGGTTGAGCCGTCCTCGCGCCCCGGGGACGGCAGCGGTGGTGCCCTCAGCGCTGACGCGGGGCGCCGCGGCCATGGCGGCGAGGCTCGGGCACGTCCATGGTGTCGCACAGCGCCGACCACACCTCGCGAGGTGGGATGCCAGCATCGAGGGCTTCGCGCGCGGTCCGGCCACCAACCGCGGCCATCACCTGTGACGCCGCGAGCGACTCGGCGTAGGCCGCCCCGAACTCCTCGGCCATCAACTCCCAGAACCTGCTGTGCCTCATCCGAGGCGATGTTACGTGGGCAGGCCGGCCCCCAGGCCAGCCGAGCGGGTTGGCAGGACCGGCGCAGTGGCTATGCGATCCTGACGCTATGCGTCTGATCACCGCGACCAGCGTGCCGCCGTCGCCCGCTCGAGTCCACGAGCCCGCCGAGCCTCCGGTCCGCATCGGCCTGGTCCAGCACGCGTGGGACCCCGATGGTGAGCGGTTGCGCGCCACCCTGCTCGACGGCATCCGTACCTGCGCCGACGCTGGCGCCAAGGTGGCGTTCCTCCCCGAACTCACCCTTTCTCGCTACCCCGCCGACACCGAGCCCGAAGGCCGCCCGGACGACACCGCGGAGTCGCTCGAGGACGGCCCGACGATGGCGTTTGCCCGTGAGGCGGCTGCCGCCACCGGCATCCACGTGCATGCGAGCCTGTACGAGAAGTCCTCGGCGACCGACCGCACCGACGACGGCCTCGGCTTCAATACCGCGTTCCTCGTCTCCCCGGACGGCACGCTGGTCGGCCGTACCCGGAAGACGCACATCCCGGTCACCGCCGGATATCACGAGGACCGGTACTTCCGCCCCGGACCACCGACCGACGCCTACCCGGTGTACGACGTCGAGCACCTCGGGATGCGGCTCGGTATGCCGACCTGCTGGGACGAGTGGTTCCCCGAGGTGGCCCGCGCCTACGCGATCGGTGGCGCCCAGGTGCTGGTGTACCCGACCGCGATCGGCTCCGAGCCCGACCATCCCGGCTTCGACACCCAGCCGTTGTGGGAACACACCCTGGTGGGGCACGCCATCGCGAACGGCGTGTTCGTCGTGGTCCCGAACCGGTACGGCGCCGAGGGGGTCGTCACCTTCTACGGGTCGAGTTTCGTCGCCGACCCCTACGGCCGGGTGCTCGCGCGGGCGCCCCGCGACGAGGCCGCCGCGCTGGTGGTCGACCTCGATCTCGCCCAGGGCCAGGACTGGCTCGACCTCTTCCCGTTCCTGGCCACCCGCCGCCCGGACTCCTACTCGATCCTCGCCGCGCCGGTCCGGGCCGAGCACCGTAGAGCGGGATGACGGTGGCGACCGCCCCTGGTCCGTGGCGGATGCCGCCGGAGTGGGCTCCGCACCACCGCACCTGGATGGCGTGGCCGTCATCCGGCTACACCCTCGGCGAGACCGATGCGGATGCCGACATCGCGCGCCGCACGTGGTCCGAGGTGGCCCGGGCGGTCGCCCGGTTCGAGCCGGTGACCCTGGTCGCCGAGCCCACCGACGACGCGATCGCCGCGCAGTGGTGCGGCGACGGCATCCGCGTCGTCACCGCGCCGCTCGACGACGCGTGGATGCGCGACATCGGGCCCACCTTCGTTCTCGCACAAGACGGTTCGCTGGGTGCAGTGGACTGGGTGTTCAACGGCTGGGGCGCGCAGGAGTGGGCGTCGTGGGGTCGGGATGCCGAGGTCGGGAGGTTCGTCGCGGGGCTGGCGGACGCCGTCGTCGTCGACTCGCCGCTGGTGAACGAGGGTGGCGGCATCCACGTCGACGGCCTCGGCACGGTACTGCTCACCGAGACCGTGCAACTCGACCCCGGACGCAACCCCGGGATGACGCGCGCCGATGTCGAGGCCGAACTGGCCCGCACCATCGGCGCCACGACGTGTATCTGGCTGCCGCGCGGGCTGACCCGCGACTACGACGAGTTCGGCACCCGCGGACACATCGACATGGTGGCGACGTTCGCGTCACCGGGTGTCGTGCTGCTGCACTGGCAGGACGACCCCGCGCACCCCGACCACGAGGTGTGCGTCGAACTGGAAGGGCTGCTGTCGTCATCGGTCGACGCGCGCGGCGCGGAACTGGAGGTCGTGCGCCTGCCGGCGCCGACAACCCTCGAGGACGATGACGGCCGCCCGGTGGACTGGACCTACATCAACCATCTGGTGGTCAATGACGGCGTCGTGGCGGGCACCTTCGACGACCCGCAGGACGCCGACTCGCTCGCGGTGCTGGAGCGCGCGTACCCGGGGCGACGGGTGGTGGGCGTCGACGCGCGCCCGCTGTTCGACCGCGGCGGCGGCATCCACTGCATCACCCAGCAGCAGCCGGCCACCTGAGAAAAGTCGGCGACGGCCCCTCGCGCCTGGAGGGCAAGAACTCGATCACCGGCGGGATGCCGCCCGGTGGCCTCGCCAGGCTGTCCGGCAGGTTACTGCGCCAGGACATGGACGTGACGCCGGTCAGGTGGCGCGAGCGATGCCGGGATGCCGGCGTCGAAGGTCGCGAGCACGAGTCCCGCTGACGCCGCGAGGTTGACCAGCTGGACGTCGGTCACCTGCTGGTGGCCGACCACCACCGTGGTGTCGATCGACGCGTCGACGAGCGAGGCGTCATCGGCGACGAATCGCCACCGTGGGTCGTCGCGCATCCCCCGCAACGTCGCCCACACCTGCGGTGCCGTAAACGCATTCGGGACGACCCGGGGGTTGACCAGCAGTCGGACCAGTGCCGACTCGGTCACCGGGCAGGTAGCCCACGTGCCGCCATGCGACCGCAGCGCCGCATGCGCCGCGAGGTGGTGCAGATGAGTCTGCAGGGCGAGTGCGACGAGGACGTTGACGTCGCACAACCACCCGCGAGCCGCTGGCTCAGTCGTCACGATGAGCAGCGACCAACTCGCTGGTGACGATGTGGCCGGTGGAGTCCACGAGCACCGGGAAGGGCGTATGTGCGGTGTCGACGTGCGTTGATGCCACCGGCGCGGCCAGACCACGACGCGCCAACTCGGAGATCGCCGCACCGAGCGACACCCGGCTGGCGCGCGACAACGAACGTGCGGCGGCAAGCACGGTGTCGTCGATGTCGACCGTGGTTCGCATCGTCGCACCATAGCATCTGCGCACACGGCGCCCGACGTTGACGACGACCCGATGGCGACCGACAGTCAGCCGCCGACGAGGAGGCAGGTCCGCGGTCGCCGCCGAGCGAGTGCACGGTCGAGGGTCGCGAGCCGCGCTCGGTGCGCCTGTGCGAGAGCGACGAGGTAGGAGTCAGTCACCTGTCGGTGCCCCTGGACGTCGGCGAGGTCGACGTCGACGTAGTGCAGATCGTCGGCCCACCACTCGCAGCCCGGCAGAGCCCGTACCTCCCGGAGCAGATCCTGCGCCGTGCCGGGACGTTCGCCGGCTCTGACGACGAAGCGGACCAGCGCCCCTTCGACCACGGGCGACAAGGCGAAGCCGTCGACGCCGGCGATCCACCGGTTCGCCGTCTCGTGGTGCTCGTGCTCCTCCATGGTCAAGGCGATCAGGACGTTCGCATCGAGCAGGAAGATGCTCACTCCTCGTCGAGGGCGGCCGCGACGTCCTCGGAGGTGACCCGCCGACCGATCGACAGGACGGGAAAACCCGACCGCTCGTGACGGGTCAGGGTCACCGGCGTGTCCACCTGGGCGAGACCACGAACAGTGAGGTCCGCGATGACCGCCGACAGCGACTCGTGGCGCGCTGCCGCGAGTTCTTTGGCTCGTCGATGCACGGCCGGCGGGAGGTCGACGGTGGTGCGCATAGTTGCATCGTAGTAGATGCAGATCTGATGCCCGATGATGCGGCCGATCGAGTGGGTCTGCTTGTCGCGCGGCGCGGTGAACTTCTGAAGCTCCTATGGATGTCAAGCGGTCTGTAGCCATTCGCGGTAGCGGGTGACGATCTCGGGAGTGACGAACTTTCCGCGTTCGGTTCGGCTGATGGTGATCGGGGCCAGCTCGAGTGCGTGGGCGGCGGCGTACAG
>JBOFJB010000446.1:0-1939 GCA_051650465.1 Dermatophilaceae bacterium
CTCGTGGCCACGGGACCGCTCTCACCAGGTGATGCACCGCCGGCAGGTGAGACGAGGCAGGAGAGCCTCAGGAGCGCACGAGTCTCGCGATCGCCTCAGAGGCTTCCCGCACTTTGGCGTCCGCCTCGGGTCCACCGGCCTTGGCGGCATCGACGACGCAGTGCGAGAGGTGCTCGTCGAGCAGGCCCAGAGCGACGGACTGCAGTGCCTTCGTCATCGCGCTGACCTGGGTGAGGATGTCGATGCAGTACTTCTCCTCCTCGACCATGCGTTGCAGCCCGCGGGCCTGGCCCTCGATCCGACGCAGCCGCTTGAGGTAGTCCTCGCGGTGGGCGTAGTGGACGTAGCCGTGCTCGTGGTGAGCAGCGGAACCCTGCGGCGCTGGGGAAACCGGCGTGGTCATCGATATGACCTTCCCATGTCCGTGCGTGCGGACGGTCAGCACGCCTTCGCGACAAAGCATACCCCCCACCGGTGTACAAGATACCCGCTAGGGGTATAGTCGACTCTATCGATATCTGACCGCTCCGGAGGCTCGAGATGACCCCGAAGTCCGACACCGTCGCCACCTACTCCGTCACGGGGATGACGTGTGGCCACTGCGCCACCTCCGTGTCCGAGGAGGCCCGCGAGATTTCCGGCGTCACCGACGTGTCCGTGGACGTCCCGACCGGCGCCGTCACGATCACCAGCACCGAGCCGCTCGCGCGCGACGCCGTCGAGGCCGCGGTCGTGGCGGCCGGCTACCGGCTCGCATGAGCACCGCAGCCACGCTGACCGCATTCACTGCAGCGTTGGCGCTGATATTCGGCGGTGCCTGGGCGCTCGGGTCGTCGATCACGCCCGAGACCTCGGCGGTCGCCGCGCACGGCGACTCGCACGCGGTCGATCCCACGAAGGAGGACGGCGCGTCCAGTGACACCCTGCCCGCCGGACTCGCAGCGGCCCGCGGCGGCTACGCCCTCGACCTCGTGACGGCGGTGCTCGACGCAGGAACTCGCGAGCTGGTGTTCACCGTCCGGGGTGCGGCAGGGGAGCCCGTCACGACGTTCGACATCGAGCACGAGAAGCGACTCCACCTCATTCTCGTGCGCCGCGACCGAACCGGGTTCCAGCATGTCCACCCGGTCATGGAGAGGAGCGGCGCATGGCGTGCCGCCGTCGACCTGACTCCTGGCAGCTGGCGCGTCTTCGCCGACTTCCGACCGACCGGCGGTCCAGCGTTGACCCTTGGCACCGACCTCGCCGTGCCGGGCACGACCACGCTGCCCGCAACATCCGCGCCGACCCGTACCGCGGAGGTCGGCGACGGGTTCGGGGTCTCCATAGCCGGCGACCTGCGCGGCGGCGAGGGCTCGACCCTTCGTCTGCAGGTCAGCCGCGACGGGCGCCCCGTCACCGACCTCGAGCCCTACCTCGGTGCGTACGGCCACCTGGTGGCCCTGCGCGAAGGTGACCTCGCGTACCTCCACGTCCACCCCAACGGCGCGCCGGGCGACGGCCGCACCGCGGCTGGTCCCGCCGTGGACTTCACCGCCGAGATCCCTACCGCGGGGAGGTACCACCTGTACCTGGACTTCAAGCAGGGCGGAGTCGTGCGGACAGCCCACCTCGTCCTCGACGCCACTCCACCGCGCACCACTCCCAGCCCCGCGGGCACGGGTGGGCACGGGCACTGACCCTCAGCTGCGCGCAGCCACCCTCACTCCACTCCGGAGGACCGTCATGAGCTCGACCACCGAGCAGACCACCGGCAGCGCCACCGGCGCGCGCGACGTGGAGCTCGTCCTCACCGGGATGACCTGCGCGTCCTGCGCCAACCGCATCGAGCGCAAGCTCAACACGGTGGACGGCGTTCGCGCGCAGGTGAACTTCGCCACCGAGAAGGCCCGCGTCGTGGTCGAGGCCCCTGGTGTCACGGATGCGGACCTCGTCGCCG
>JBOFJB010000447.1:0-11996 GCA_051650465.1 Dermatophilaceae bacterium
GCTTTGCCTTGGCTCGGCCGCGCCCCATGGCGTGACCCCCTCGTGAGTCTGCCGGGGAGACATCACAGCGGGGACGGCCCCGTTGCCGAGGTCATCCCACGTCGCGGAGCAGTCCCGGGAATCGTGTATGTGTCGTGACTCCAACGGTACATCAGGAGAGGCCGCCGGATGACGCCGCCTCCCGGACTCAGCGGACCGGCACCGGTTCCGCCGCGCGCTCCGGGAGCCAGGGCCGCCGGCCGCCGGCCGCCACCCGCTCCGCCGCCATCCGGTCGGCCGTGGCGGCCGGTGACACCCCGGCCTGGTCGGCCCGGTGGAGCACCTCGAGGGTGGTGCCGAAGATCGTGGCCGTGCGTGACCGGGCGCGCTGCAGGTCGAAACCGCGCAGCTCGTCGCTCACTTGGACGACGCCACCCGCGTTCACCAGGAAATCGGGGCAGTAGGTGATGCCGCGGGCGTGCAGCCGCTCGGCCGTTCCGCCAGGGCCGGGGTCGGCGAGCTGGTTGTTCGCGCCACCGCACACGACCGCAACGTCGAGCGCCGCGACGGTGGCGTCATCGAGGGCGCCGCCGAGCGCGTTCGGGCTGAACACGTCGGCGGGTTCGCGCAGCAGTGCCGCGAGGTCGTCGACTGCGCGCACCTCGGGGTGCTCGGCGCGAAGGGAATGCACGGCATCCGGCCGGATGTCGGTGACCACGACGTCGGCACCGTCGGCGAGCAGGTGTGCGGCGAGCCGGCGACCCACCTTGCCGACCCCGGCGATGGCCACCCGCCGGCCGGCCAGGGTGGGCCGGCCCCAGCGGTGCCGGGCGGCGGCCTTCATCCCCTCGAACACGCCGAGCGCGGTGAGCAGCGAGGAGTCCCCGGCGCCGCCACGCTCGGGCGAGCGGCCGGTGGCCCAGCGGGTCTCCTCGCCGACGACATCCATGTCGGCGACGTAGGTGCCGACATCGCACGCGGTGACGTACCGGCCGCCGAGGGATTCGACGAACCGGCCGTACGCCCGCAGCAACTCGGGGGTCTTGTCCCGCTGCGGGTCGCCGACGATGACCGCCTTGCCACCGCCGTGGTCGAGCCCGGCGACGGCGTTCTTGCTGGTCATCGCGCGCGACAGGCGCAGCACGTCGGCGAGGGCGTCGTCGAGCGAGGAGTACGGGTGGAAGCGGGTGCCGCCGAGAGCAGGGCCGAGCGAGGTGTCGTGGATGGCGATCACGGCCCGGAGCCCACTGTCGGGGTCGTGGCAGAACACCACCTGTTCGTGCCCGGCGAGGTCGACGAGGTCGAGGGTCACCGAGCGAGAGTAGCGGCCGGATGACGCCGGCCGGCACCCACGCAGCGGTCGAGTAATTGCCGTCGGTGCGCACTCGGCGCTGCACGAGCCGGGGTGATGGCACCGGTCTCGTGCAGGGCAGGATGGGTGGATGACGGGTACGCATGGTGTGCGGGTCGGGTACAAAGCGTCGGCGGAGCAATTCGCCCCGGGCGAGCTCGCGCGGTACGCCGTGCTCGCCGAGGAGGTCGGCCTGGACTCGGTGACGATCTCCGACCACTTCCAGCCGTGGCGGCTCGAGGGAGGCCACGCCCCCAACGCGCTCGCCTGGCTGGGGTGGGTGGCCGCGCGCACCGAGCGGGTGCTGCTCGGCACCTCGGTGCTCACCCCGACGTTCCGGTACAACCCGCCGGTGCTCGCGCAGACCTTCGCCACCCTCGCCTGCCTCGCGCCGGGCCGGATCTTCCTCGGTGTCGGCACCGGGGAGGCGCTCAACGAGGTCGCGGTCGGGTCGGTCGCCGACGGCGAGTGGCCCGAGTTCAAGGAGCGGTTCGGGCGGCTGCGCGAGGCGGTGCAGTTGATCCGCGAGCTGTGGACCGAAGACCGGGTCACCTTCGAGGGCGAGTGGTACCGCACCCACGATGCCGCGATCTACGACCGTCCCGACCAGCCCGTACCCCTGTACGTCGCGGCCGGCGGGCCGATGGTGGCGCGCTACGCGGGCCGGGTCGCCGACGGCTTCATCTGCACCTCCGGCAAGGGTCGCGAGCTCTACGCCGATCAGCTGGTGCCCGCAGTGGCTGAGGGGCTCGAGAAGGCGGGGCGGGCGGCGACCCGCGCCATCGACCGGATGATCGAGGTCAAGGTGAGTTGGGACCCCGACCCGGAGCGGGCGCTCGAGAACACCCGGTTCTGGGCGCCGCTCTCGCTGACCGCGGAGCAAAAGCACAGCATCCACAGCCCGGCCGAGATGGAACGCGCCGCCGACGAGCTGCCCATCGAGCAGGTCGCGAAGCGCTGGGTGGTGGCGTCGACGCCCGATGAGGTGGTTGAGGCGCTGCGGATGTACACCGATCTCGGCTTCGACCACCTCGTACTGCACGGCCCGGGCCACGACCAGGAGCGCTTCCTGCGCACCTTCGCCGAGCAGGTGTTGCCCGCGGTGCGCGAACTCCAGCCGACGCCGCAGTGACCACCGACCCACAACGCCGGGTCGACCGGTGCCCTTTTCGTACAGTGGCCGCCATGGACACGGAGTCGACCTGGGAATGCTCGTCGTGCGGCTGGCGCTCGGCCCGATGCTCGTGGTTCACGGCTGGAACAAGGTGTTCGGCGGCGGCGGGCTGAGCGGCACGGCGGGGTGGTTCGACTCGCTCGGGCTGCGACCCGGCTGGCTGCATGCCCGGCTTGCCGCGGCCACCGAGATCGGCGCGGGCGTGCTGGTGACGGTGGGGTTGTTCACCGGCCCGGCGGGGATGGCGTTCGTCGGGCTGATGACGGTCGCGGCGTTCACCGACCACCGCGGCAAGGGGTACTTCGTCTTCGCCGGCGGCTGGGAGTACGTGGTTCTCGTCGCGACGGTCGCGGTCGGGCTGGTGTCGGTGGGGCCGGGGGAGTGGTCGCTCGACGCGGTACTCGGCCTCGACCTTGCCGGGCCGGGGTGGGCGGTCGTCGCCGCGGTCGGCGGGGTGCTGGCGGCCGCCGCCCTGCTCGCCACGTCGTACCGGCCGCCGCGCGGCGCGGCATCCACTTGACATCACGCGAGAACCAGACCGCACCCGCCCGCCCGGGTGCGTCGCACGTGGCAGGAGCCGTCACCGGCCGCGGGGCGCGCGTGTCGAAGGCTGGGGTTGGTTCGTCGGCGCACGACGTAGGGTGACCGCGTGATCGACCGGCCCGGGCCGCACGAGGTGCTGCCATGGACAACATGGTCGGTTGATGCGTTGCTCGCGGCGAAGGGCGGCACCCGGGTGAGCGTCGTCATCCCGGCGCGCGACGAGGAACGCACCGTCGGTGCAGTAGTCGCGGGAGTGCGACGGGCCTGGGTGGATGACATACCGCTGGTCGACGAACTCGTCGTCATCGACTCGGACTCCGTCGACGGCACAGCGCGTGCAGCCGCCGAGGCGGGCGCTCTCGTGTACGCCGCCCGCGAGGTGCGCCCTGACCTCGGCGCGGCGCAGGGCAAGGGTGAGGCGCTGTGGAAGTCGTTGCACGTCACCATCGGCGACGTGCTGGCCTTCCTCGACTCCGACCTGGTCGAGTGGGGGACACACTTCGTGCCAGGGCTGCTCGGACCGCTGCTCACTCAACCCGACGTCGCGCTGGTCAAGGCGGTGTACGACCGGCCGCTGCTCGACGACCGAGGGCAGGAGGCCGAGCGCGGCGGTCGGGTCACCGAGCTGGTGGCACGTCCGTTGCTGGCGCTGCACCGGCCGGAGCTCACCTCGCTGGTGCAGCCGCTCGCCGGGGAGTGGGCGATCCGGCGGGCCGCGTTCGACAGCCTCTCCGTGCCCGTCGGCTACGGCGTCGAGATCGCCGCGGTGATCGACATCGCAGACCGGTACGGCGCCGAGTCAGTCGCGCAAGTCGACCTCGGCCGCCGGGCGCACCGGCACCACCGTCACGACACGCT
This sequence comes from Dermatophilaceae bacterium, assembly GCA_051650465.1. Lineage (GTDB taxonomy): Bacteria > Actinomycetota > Actinomycetes > Actinomycetales > Dermatophilaceae > JBOFLG01. The sequence continues at coordinate 3,906 of JBOFJB010000447.1, forward strand.
CGGCCCGATGGCCGTACAGCAACTCGCCGCGGTGCAGGCCCGGGTTGACCGAGAGCCCGGCGGCCACCGGTCCGTTGGCCGCACGCACGAGGACCGCCGTGGCCAGATCATCGATCTCACCCAGTTCGACTCCACGCCAGCCGGTTTCGCACCGACCATCCGCCATGTTGACGTCGCGGAGCGACCGCCGGCGAGAGACGTGCCTGGCTACCTCGACGCGCTGACCGCCCGGCGTCGGGATGTCGGTACCGCAGGCGGCGACCGGGGTGTGGAAGCGTACGAGGAGGTGGGCGCGCCCCCTGGTCGTGGTGCTGGCCCAGATGCGCGACCGTCGCTCGACGCGGGACCCGGCCAGGAGGCGCGGTCGTGAAGTTCCGGCTGGGTTCGCGGGAGTATGACGAGCAGTCCCGGCTCGTCATGGCGATCATCAACCGGACGCCGGACTCCTTCTACGACAGGGGTGTCACCTGGGCTGAGGACGCCGCGCTCGAGCGGGTGCGCGAGGTCGCGGCGCACGGTGCGGACCTCGTCGACATCGGCGGCATCAAGGCGGCGCCCGGCGTTGACATCGACCCGGCCGAGGAGATGCGCCGGGTCGTCGGCTTCGTGCAGCGGGTGCGAGCCGAGCATCCCGACCTGACGATCAGCGTCGACACCTGGCGCTCGGAGGTGGCTCGCGCGGTGTGTGCGGTGGGCGCCGACGTCATCAACGACGCCTGGGGTGGCGCTGACCCTGAACTGCCGACTGTTGCAGCGGAATTCGGAGTTGCTTTGGTCTGCACACACACCGGTGGGCAGGTGGTGCGCACCCGGCCGCACCGGGTGGAGTACGACGACCTCATGGCCGACATCATCGCCTCGGTCACCGGCCAGGCCGAGCGGGCGGTGTCGATGGGAGTCGACCGTGAGCGCGTGATCGTCGACCCGGCACATGACTTCGGTAAGAACACCTGGCACTCGCTCGAGGCCACCCGCCGTCTGCCCGAGTTGGTGGCGACTGACTGGCCGGTGCTGGTCTCGTTGTCCAACAAGGACTTCGTGGGAGAGTCGCTGGATCTCCCTGTGGGAGAACGGCTCACCGGGACCCTGGCCGCGACGGCGGTCTCGGCGTGGCTGGGAGCGCAGATCTATCGGGTGCACGAGGTGGTCGAGACGCGGCAGGTGCTCGACATGGTGTCGGTCATCGCGGGGGACCTGCCGCCGTTGCGGACCACGCGAGGGCTCGCGTGATCGCCGCTGTGGCAGTCGTGCCGTCAGCGCCGGCCCTGCTGCCGCGCTACACCGGCCGGGTCGACGTGCTGGCCGAGGTGCGCACGGCGGCCGTCGAGGCAGTCCGCACTGCCATCTCGACCCCCGGTGTCGAGCGGGTCGTGCTGATCGCGGCCACCGACCGCGAGCCGCGGCATACTATGCCACCGCTCGGGCAGCGGGTCGGCGAGTACCTGCTCTCGCTCGCGCAGTCCCCGGCGGATGCCGTGCAGCTCGTCCCGTGGGACGCGCCGGTCGCCGAGTGCCGCGCGAGGGGAGCCGAAATCGCTGCTGGCAGTGCGCCATCCGGGTTGGAGGTGGGCGAGGAGTCGTCCCGACCCGTCACCGGCGGCGTGGTTTCAGCGGCCGAGGCGGGTGGCGCATCATCCGTGCTGGTGGTGGTAGCCGACGGCAGTGCGCGACGCGGCGAGAAGGCCCCGGGGTATCTCGACGACCGGGCGTTCGGGTTCGATGACGCGCTGGTCGCAGCGCTGCGTGACGCTGACCCGGCGGCGCTGCTGGCCCTCGACGCCACGCTCGCCGCTGACCTGCTGGCCCATGGCCGTGCGCCGCTCCAGGTCGCTGCCGCGGCGATGGCGGGGACGTCGGCTCCTGGCGCGGAAGCAACCGCGTCTGCAGCCGACTTCCACGCCACTGACGCGGCGCCGCTGTGGCGATGCGAGCGGCTCGACGAGCCAGATCCGTTCGGCGTCCTCTATGCCGTCGCACAGTTGCGCCGTGTCGGCTGATCCGCCTGGAGGTCGCGCGGCGCGGGCGTGGGCCGCGACCCTAGGCGCGGCAGGCAGTAGGTCAGTGGAAGTCGCGGGAGCGGTGCCGGGCGCGCAGTGCCGGGCCGGCGTCGGGGTGCACGCCGTCGAGGTGCGCGATGCGGTCGGCGACGAGATTGGTGGCGCCGTCCTCGCGCTCCAGCACACCGCGGATGACGACCCCGGCCGCCGAGGATGCCGCCCGCCGGTGCCGCCGCCAGACTCCCACCGAGCAGACGACATTGAGCATGCCGGTCTCGTCCTCAAGATTGAGGAAGGTGATGCCACTCGCGGTGCCTGGCCGCTGCCGGTGGGTGATCATCCCCGCGACGGTGAACCGCCGCCCGGGCTCGGCGCCAGTCAACTCTTCCACCGAGCGGATACCGTTGCGGCGCAACCGGTCTCGCAGATGGACGAACGGATGACATTCGGGCGTCACGCCGGTGGCCCAGAGGTCGGCCAGGGTGATCTCGATGTCGTCCATGTCGGGGAGCACCGGCGGGGCACTGCCGGCGCCGGTGCCCTCGAGCTGGTCGGCCGACTCGACCCAGCCGGCGTTCCACAGCGCCTCGCGGCGGGTGAGGCCGGTGCCGTCGAACGCCCCGGCCGTGGCGAGCGCTTCGAGGTTGCGGGTGTCGAGTCCGGCACGGCGGGACAGGTCGGTGAGGTCGGTGAATGGCCGCACGGCACGAGCCGCGACGATGCGCTCGGCCACCGGTGTGCCGATACCGCGCACCGAGTCCAGGCCCAACCGCACCGCGAACGCGGTGTCGCGCCGATGTTCCGGGGTGGGGTCGGGCGTGCCGGGCACGAAGCGGGTGCGCTCGGTGTGGTCGAGTAGACATGAGTCCATGCCGGTGACTCGCGGCGACCCTGAATCGGGTTGCGGCTCAATCAGTTCGGGGTCAGCCGGTTCGAGGTCGGCCTGGGCGGCCGAGCGCAGCACGTCGGGCCGCAGCACGGTGACATCGTGCCGGCGGGCGTCGCCGACCAGCGACTGCGGCGAGTAGAACCCCATCGGTTGGGCCCGGAGCAGCGCGGCGAGGAACGCCGCGGGATGGTGCAGCTTGAACCACGAGCTGGCGTAGACGAGCAGGGCGAACGAGAGCGCGTGGCTCTCGGCGAAGCCGAAGTTCGCGAACGACAGGATCTGCTGGTAGATCGCGTCGGCGTCGGCACCGACCAGGCCGCGCCGCTGCATCCCGGCGTAGAGCTTCTCCTTGACGCTCTCGATGCGCTCGATGCCGCGCTTGGAGCCCATCGCCCGGCGGAGCAGGTCGGACTCGTCGGCCGTGCAGTCGCCGATGGCGCGGGCCATCTCCATCAGCTGCTCCTGGAACAGCGGCACCCCGAGGGTGCGTTCGAGCACCGGTGTCAGCTCAGGGTGCGGGTAGGTGACCGGCTCGCGCCCGGTGGCTCGCCGCACGTACGGATGCACGGCCCCACCCTGGATCGGCCCCGGCCGGATCAGCGCGATCTCGACGGCGAGGTCGTAGAACGCCCGTGGCTGCAGCCGCGGCAGGGTACCGATCTGCGCGCGGCTCTCGACCTGGAACACCCCCACCGAGTCGGCCCGGCAGAGCATGTCGTAGACCGCGGGCTCCTCCTTCGGGATCGTGCCGAGGGTCCACGACTCGCCGAGGTGGGTGGCCGTCATCCGCATCATGTGGTCCAGCGCCGAGAGCATGCCGAGACCGAGCAGGTCGAACTTGACCAGGCCCATGTACTCGCAGGCGTCCTTGTCCCACTGGAGCACGGTGCGTTTTGCCATGCGGGCACGCTCGATCGGCACGACCTCGCCGATCGGGCGCTCGGTGAGCACCATGCCGCCGGAGTGGATGCCGAGATGCCGTGGCGCGCCGAGGAACTCCGCGGAGAGCGCGCGCACGGCATCCGGGATGTCCTCGTCGCTGCCTTGGTCGGGTGACCCGGGCTGGGTAGGTGCGCCGAACCAGCCGCTGGTGGCCTTGGCGAAGGCGTCCTGCTGGCCCGGCGAGAAGCCGAGCGCCTTCGCCGCGTCGCGCACCGCCGACTTCGGCCGGTAGGCGATGACGTTCGCGACCTGGGCGGCGTTACGCCGACCGTAGGTGTCGTACACCCATTGGATCACCTCTTCCCTTCTCTCAGAATCGAAGTCGACGTCGATGTCAGGCTCCTCGTCACGGTGAGCCGAGATGAACCGCTCGAACGGTAGGCGGTAGAAGACCGGGTCGATAGCGGTGATGCCGAGCACGTGACACACCGCCGATCCGGCTGCCGACCCCCGGCCCTGGCAGAGGATGCCGCGCGCACGGGCGAACGCGACGATGCCGTGCACGATGACGAAGTAGCCGGCGAAGTCCTTGCGCTCGATGACGTCCAGTTCGTGCTCGACCCGGGCCCGGGCCAGCGCCTCGAGCGGTCCGCCGCCGTACACATCGGCGAAGCCGCGGTCGACGAGCACCCGCAGCCAACTGTCCGGGGTGTGACCGTCGGGGATGCCGTTCTTCGGCAGCCGCGGGCTCGCCCTACGCAGGTCGAACGCCACCTCGTCGGCGATCTCGACGCTGCGGGCCACGGCGCCGGGGTACCGGGCGAAGCGGGCCGCCATCTCGGCGCCCGAGCGCAGGTGCCGGACGCCGGATGACGGGAGCCAGCCGTTCAGGTCGGTGAGGCTGCGTCGAGCCCGCACCGCGGCCATCGCGGTGGCCAGCCGGTGCCCCGCCGGAGTGGCGTGGTGCACGTTGCCGGTGGCGACGACGGGCAGGCCGTGCCCGGCGGCGAGCGCGGCGAGCAGGTCGTTGTCCCGGGAGTCGCCCGGGTGGCCGTGGTCGGTGAGCTCGACGACCACTGAGTCGGGGCCGAACTGGTCAGTGAGACAACCTAGTTCGCGCGCTGCGGCATCCGGCCCGGATGCCGCCAGCGCAGCACGGACGGTGCCCTTGCGGCAGCCGCTGAGGATCAGCCAGTGGCCGCGGCCGAGGTCGACGAGTTCGTCGACGCGGTAGTCGGGGCGGCCCTTTTCGTCGCCGCGGAGGTGCGCCTCGGTCATCGCGGCGGCCAGCCGGTGATAGCCCTCGACGCCTTGAGCCAGGACGAGCAGATGGCTGCCGGCGGGGTCGGCAACACCCCGTTGAGCCTGGTCGAGGCCGAGGGTCAACTCGGCGCCGTAGACGGTGCGCAACCGCGACCCGCCCGGTGCGGGAGACGGTGGCAGCGCGGAAGGTGGCGGACTCGCCTGTGCCTGTGCGGTTTCGGCGAACAGCGGCGCGCCATAGAAGCCGTCGTGGTCGGTGAGGGCCAGCCCGTGCAGCCCGAGCCGTACCGCCTCGTGCACGAGTTGGTCGGGCCCGCTCGCGCCGTCGAGAAAACTGAAGTTGGAATGGCAGTGCAACTCGGCGTACGGCACGACATCCGCGGTGGGGCGCTCGACCTCGACCCGGGTTCGACGGCGGCGGCGTGAGATCGGCGCCTCGGACTCCAGCGGGTGCGGTCGCCCGGAGAGGGTGCGTTCCAGGTCGGCCCACGGCATGGCCGGGTTGTTCCAGCCCATCAGCGCACCCCGCTCGGGCGCTCGGATGATGCAGCAGCCCGGAATCGTCGATGCCCCAGGGGTCGCTGACGAAGGGGCCGGTGCCCCAGGGGTCGCTGACGCAGAACCTGCGTCGAGTCGCTAGACCTCCTGCGGCGCCGCGCAACGTCTGCGTCATCCATGTGCTGCCCAGCGCCGTGGCAGCGGTGCCTAGTCATACGCGGCCTCGGTGAACCATTCGCCGGCGTCACACACGAGCAGCCAGGCCCGGCCGTCGACCCCCACCAGCTGAAACCGCGCGACCCGGCGGGACGGCTGCTCCCACCACAACTCGTCGACCGGCCACGGCCCGGCCCACTGCGCCACCGGCTGCGCCGTGACCTCGGTGGGTGATCCCTCCGTATGCCCGCGGACCAGGGCACCGATGGCGGTGGCGGACGGCCGCCGACCGACCGCAGCACCGGTGATACCCGTCATGGTCGACCTGGCCGGGGCACGGACGACGAACCGGGTGGGCGGCTCGCTCACCACGCCGCGCTCGTCGACCGTGACCACGCCTCCGCCGGCGCCGACGACGATGGCCGGCCACGGCGGGCTGAGCACCCGGGTCGGTGCCGGTGGCGGGAGCCGGCCGGGCCAGGGCCGGTCGAGCGGCCGGAGCCCGCTGGGCCGCTCACCCCACGGCACCAGGGCCTGCCGGTCGGCCGGGCTGCGGCCACCCTGGAGCACCGGCCGCAGCACCGCCTCGTGCCCGAGCAACCCCTGCACCCGGGCGATGCCGCGCTCGACCCGCTCGTCGGTGTTGCCCCACAGCCCGTCGGCGCGCACCGCGTCGGACTCGACGGTCTCTGGCACGAACCGCACCCGTTCGACCGGAGCCTGTACATCGCCCACCCGCAGGCTGCCCTGGAGTTGCCAGTGCAGCCGGTCGACGAGGTCGGCCGGCTCGAACCAGCGCGGATGCAGCCAGGTACGGGACGACGCCACCTCGCCGTCGCACTCGACATCGACCCGCACCGCGGTACACACCAGCCCGTGCCGGGCGAGCAGGCCGACGAACCGATCGGCGGTGCGCCGGGTGCTGAAGCAGACCGCCTCGGCCGAGTCCAGCGGCGGCTCGAAGTCGACGTGACACTGCAACTCGGGTGGCGGCTCCCGGGCGGCGAGCGGTTCGGCTCCGGCGCCACCGACGACTCGATGTACCCAGGCGGCCTGGGGGCCGAAACGGGCCCGCACGTCAGGCCCGGGCAGTTCGGCGAGCCGGCCGAGAGTGCGGATGCCGAGCCGCGTCAGCAGGCTGACCGCGTCCGTGTCGTCGACCACGTCGACCGGCAGTTCACGGAGAAACTCCGCCGACCTCCCGGGTGGTACCACCACGCTGTCCTGTTGCTCGGCCAGCCGGGCGGCCTGCACCGCGGTGAACATCTCGTCGGCGACCCCGAAGCGGCAGTCCCACACCCCGTTCTCGACGAGCCGCTCGGCGATGACGGCCGCCGCCTCGGTCTCGCCGCCGTAGTACCGGCCGGGTGACCACAGCGCAACCAGCCCGGGCCGCAGCGGTGCGACCCCGGGACGCACCTTTTCGAGGGCGCGGAGCACGTCCTCGAACGCGCGGGCGTCACGGTCGGGATTCGCGGCGAGCACCGCGAGCTCGGGGCAGCGGGCCTGGGCGTCGCGGCGGCGCATGCCGCGACGCACCCCGGCCGCCCGGGCGCCCGCGTCGCACGCCTGCACGACGTTCGCCGCGAACACCGCCGACGGCCCGGGCGCGGTATCGCCGCCCAGTTCGGCGAGCGCGGCCACGACCGGCCAGTCCGGGCACCAGACCGCGAGCACCCGGCGCGAGGTGGGTGCGGTCGGCCCATGTACGGGTTCCATGCGCCCACGCGGAACGTGGGACCCGTTCGTGGGCGCACGGGACTCGCGGGTGGGCGCGCGAGACCCCACCCGGCGCGAGGTGGGTGCGGTCGTCATCCGGCGTCCTGGACCGGCTCGTCCGGCTGCGCGAGCGCGGATGCATACCGGGCCGTCGCGGCGGGCTCAGGAACGACGGATGGCGGGTACCCGGCATCCGTGCCGGCGGCATCGTCGACGCGCCGCAGGGCGGCGTCGGGCGCCGGGAACCACAGCGGTGTGCGGCGAGCCGGCACCGCACCGCGCCGCGAGGTGAGCACGACCCGGCGAGACCGCAGGTGCCCGTACCCGTGCTCCGGACCCTCCCAGCGGATGTGGTCGGTGCGCAGGCTCAGCTCGGCCCGTGGCCACCGGCCGATGCTGACCAGCACCGAACTGCGGGTGCGCAGCCGGGCGGCGACCTTTGCGGCGACGCGCGGGGTGACCACGGCCGGTGGGCGCACGACGACGAGGTCGGCGACGTCGACGAGCGCGCCGGTGACGTCGAGCCACAGTTCACCAGGGTCGGGGACGAGCACGGTGCGCTCGAGGTCGACCCCGGTCTCGTGCGCGGCCTCGACACCGAAGTCGCGCACCCCGACGACGGCGCACCACGAGCCGGTCTGCGACGGCCCGCTCATCAGCGCCATCGCCAGCCCGACGCCGTCGACC
>JBOFJB010000448.1:0-13081 GCA_051650465.1 Dermatophilaceae bacterium
TCCGGGCTCGACGGGCCGGCTGGGTGGTCACCGAGCACGACCTGCCGTACCACCCCAGGGCTGCCGGCACGCGGTCGAAGGTCAGCGGGTCGGTACGTGGCTCACTGCGCGCGGCTCGCGACTTCGCCCGGGTGCTGCCGTGAGTGCGCCCGACCCGCGGTCCCACCGGATGCCGACGTCGCCGGTCCTGCCGGATGACGGCCCCGCCGGTGACGTCGCGGATACCGTTGGGCGCGAACGTCATCCGCGGCACCGTCCGGCCCCGTACGTGGGCGCCCACGATGTCGAGGGCAGCGTGCTGGTGGTGGCGAAGGCACCTCGGCCCGGGGAGGCCAAGACCCGCCTCGCGGCAGCGGTCGACCCGGCGGCGGCCGCGGATCTCGCCGCGGCTGCCCTGCTGGACACCCTGGATGCCGCGGCCGAGGCGTTCCCGGCCGGCCGGCGGGTGCTGTCGATGGCCGGCGATCTGGCCGGTGCCTGTCGCGAACCCGAGTTACGCGCCGCCATGCTCGAGTGGGCGGTCGTCGGCCAGTGCGACGGCGCCTTCGGTGAACGCCTGGCCGACGCCCACCGCCAGGCCCATCAGTTCGCCGGCGGCCCCGTCGTGCAGGTCGGCATGGACACGCCGCACCTGGACCCGGCGCTCCTGCGCTCGCTGTCGGCGCTCGCCCAGCAGTCGGGCCAGCCGGTGTTGGGTCCGGCCGAGGACGGCGGATGGTGGGTGCTCGTCACCTGCACCCCGGACCAGGCCGACCCGCTTTCCGGGGTGCCGATGAGCCGGCCGGACACCGGCCGGCTCACCGCCGCCGCGCTCGCCGCCGCTGGCACCCCCGCCCGGTTCACGGTCACCCTGCGGGACATCGACATCCCCGCTGATGCGCACGCCGCCGCCGCCGTGGCACCGGGTACCCGCTTCGCGCGGGCCTGGCGGCGTGCCATCCCCGGCGACGTGGCAGGTGTGCCGGTGGATGACGTGGCGCCTGACGTCTCCGATGACGGAGCCACGCCGCCCGCCGGACCGGCCGGCGCCACCGTGTCGTCGTCGAGGTCGTACCGGTGAACGGCCACCGGCTCACCGGCGTCGCGGGCTGGCTCGACGACCGCCTGCCCGGGCCCGAGCAGTTCCGCAGCGATCTCCGCGGGCCGCGCACGGCATCCCGCGTCGGGGTCTGGCTCGGGGTGTGTTTCACGCTCGCGTTCGTGACCGGTTTGTCCAGCCACGCCGCCCAGCTCGCCACGCCCGCGGTCGCCCTGCCGACCTCCCCGGCCCGCCTCTATCAGGTCAGCCAGGGGGTCCATGTTGCCGCCGGCACCGCGGCGGTGCCGCTGCTCCTCGTCAAACTGTGGTCGGTGTTCCCGCACCTGTTCCAGCGGCCACCGTCGGCGCCCCGGGCGCTCGCGGTGCACCTGCTGGAGCGGCTCTCGATCGCGCTGCTCGTCGGTGGCGCGGTCTTCCAGCTCGTCACCGGGCTGGCCAACTCCGCCCAGTGGTACCCGTGGTCCTTCGCGTTCGTCCCCGCCCACTACGCCGGCGCCTGGGTCGCGACCGGGGCCCTGGCCCTGCACGTGGCGGTGAAGTTGCCCGTCATCCGCCGTGCCCTCGGTGAGCCGCCGGACGACGCGGCAGCGCACCGAGGTATCAGTCGTCGTGGGCTGCTGCGCGCCACCTGGCTCTCGGCCGGGGTCGCCGTGATCGCCACCACCGCCGCCGAGGTCCCCGGGCTACGCCGGGTGGCGCTGCTGGCAACCCGCTCGGGTGACGGGCCGCAGGGCGTGCCGGTCAATCGCAGCGCGGCGGCCGCTGGGGTGCGGGGCCGGATCACCGACCCGGCGTGGCGGTTGCGCGTCACCGGACCTGCGGGCACCCGCGAGTTCTCACTCGCCGAGTTGCGTGCTCTCCCGCAGCGGGCCGCGGTGCTGCCCATCGCCTGCGTGGAGGGGTGGAGCGCGAGCGGTACCTGGGCCGGGGTGCCGGTTCGCGAACTGGTCGCGCTGGTCGGCGGAGGGCCGGACGACGACGTCGTCGTCCGGTCGATGCAGACCCGGGGCGCGTGGCGGGTGAGTCGGCTCCCGGCGAACTTTGTCCGCGACCCCGACAGCCTGCTCGCCCTCGACCTCGCTGGTGAGCCGCTGCATCCGGACCATGGCTACCCGTGCCGGCTGATCGCGCCGGCCCGGCCCGGTGTGCTGCAGACCAAGTGGGTGGGCGAGGTCGACGTCGTTCCCGGGGTGCCGGCGTGACCGGCGGGGAGGGGACAGTCGGTGACGGCGCGGGGCCGACCGGGCCGGATGGCGTGACCGGCGGGGACGAGACGCTCAGCCGCGGGCAGACCGCGCTGCGGGTGGTGCTCGCGGTGGCCGGCGCGGTTGGTGCCGGCTACGGCATCCTGCTGCTGGGCCGGCTCGACCCCGGTCAGGTGCCGGCGGTCCTGGGGTGGGTGGCCGGCGGCATCATCGTGCACGACGGTCTGGTCGCGCCGGTGGTGGTGGCGCTCGGCGCGGTGGTCGCGGCCCGCTCGCCGGGGTGGCTTCGGATGCCGCTCGTGCGCGCCCTCGTCGTGCTCGGCCCGCTGACCGTGGTTGCGGTGCCGGTGCTGGGCCGGTTCGGCGCCAAGCCTGACAACCCGACCCTGCTCGATCGGCCTTACCTCGCCGGGTACCTCGTCGTGGTCGGCCTCGTCGCCGCCGGCACCGCCGTGGATGCCGTGCGCCGCCGCCGTGCGTCGCAGCCGCTCCAGCGGTGAGAAGTGACCCGGCCGGGGTCGTCATCCGGGCGGTTCCGACCCCGCGCTGACGGCCGGTACCGTGGGCTCGCACAGGCGGTGACCGTCTGCCACACCCCGGCACCGCGGTCACGGCGAATCACCGGCCCGCTGAGCGACATCCACGCCCACGCGCCGGCGTGAAGCGGCGACCGGCACCACGGGAGCCGCGGAGAAGGAGCAGCCCGTGAGCGACAACGCGGTCGCCCCGCTCGGCGCGGCGTTCGGTGCGCTGCACCACGTGAGCACCGCCGATCCTCCCGGACGGCCGGTGCAGGACGGCGGGCCCGAGATGGTCCAGGTGCTCACCCCCGAGGGTGAGCGGCTCGCGAACCCGCGCTACGACCCGGTCATCGCCGCACTCACCGACGACCAGTTGCGCGGCTTCTACCGTGACCTCGTCCTCGTGCGGCGCTTCGACGCCGAAGCCACCGCGCTGCAACGCCAGGGCGAGTTGGGCCTGTGGGCCAGCCTGCTCGGCCAGGAAGCCGCCCAGGTGGGCTCTGGCCGCGCGCTGCGCGCGCAGGATTTCGCGTTCCCCACCTACCGCGAGCACGGCGTCGCCTGGTGCCGCGGGGTCGACCCGATGAACGTCCTCAGCATGTTCCGCGGGGTCGACCACGGCGGCTGGGATCCGCACGAGAAGAAGTTCCACCTCTACACGATCATCATCGGCGCCCAGACCCTGCACGCCACCGGTTACGCGATGGGCGTGCAGCGGGACGGCGATGTCGGCACCGGCGACGACTCCCGCGACACCGCCGTCATCACCTATTTCGGTGACGGCGCGACGAGTCAGGGCGATGTCTCCGAGGCGCTGGTGTTCGCCGGGGTCACCAACAGCCCGGTGGTGTTCTTCTGCCAGAACAACCAGTGGGCCATCTCGGAGCCGAACGAGAAGCAGACCCGGGCGCCGCTGTGGCATCGTGCCCGCGGCTTCGGTTTCCCCGGGGTCCGCGTCGACGGCAACGACGTGCTCGCCGTCTACGCGGTCACCACCGAGGCGTTGGATGCCGCCCGCGCCGGCCAGGGCCCGACGTTCGTCGAGGCGTTCACGTACCGGATGGGGGCGCACACCACCTCCGACGACCCGAGCAAGTACCGCGTCAGCGCCGACGTCGAGGTGTGGAAGCACCGCGACCCCATCGAGCGGTACAAACGCTGGCTCATCACCACCGGCCGTATCGACGCGGGTGTCGTCGAGGCCGTCGACGCCGAAGCCGAAGAACTCGGCGCCTCGGTGCGGGAGCGATGCCTGGCCATGCCCGACCCCGACGGGGCGTCGATGTTCGAGCACGTCTTCGCCGAGCCGCACCCCGTCACTTCAGGGGAACGGGTCGCTTTCGAGCGATACCAGTCCTCGTTCGTGGAGGAGGGCCGGTGAGTGACCGCACTGCGTCGCCGGCCGCCACGACGGCCGGGCCGACGACCGAGACGACCACCGTGGCCCGGGCCGTCACCAGCGGGTTGCGGGCGGCGATGGAGCAGGATCCGAAGGTCGTCCTCCTGGGCGAGGACATCGGCAGGCTCGGCGGAGTCTTCCGGGTCACCGAGGGCTTGCAGAAGGACTTCGGCGAGGACCGGGTCGTCGACACCCCGCTCGCCGAGGCCGGCATCGTCGGCACCGCCATCGGCCTGGCGCTGCGGGGGTACCGGCCCGTGGTCGAGATCCAGTTCGACGGGTTCGTCTACCCGGCGTTCGACCACATCGTCAGCCAGGTCGCCAAGCTGCGTGCCCGGTCTCGCGGCGCGATCAGCGTGCCGATCGTCATCCGCATCCCCTTCGGCGGCGGCATCGGTGCGGTCGAGCATCACAGCGAGAGCAACGAGACGTATTTCGCGCACACCGCCGGGCTCCGGGTCGTCAGTTGCTCCACCCCGCATGACGCGCACTGGATGATCCGGCAGGCGATCGCGAGCGACGACCCGGTGGTGTTCTACGAGCCCAAGCGGCGCTACTGGGACAAGGGCGATATCGGCTCGGCGCCCGACGGGCCCCTCGGCACCGCTCGGGTGGTGCGCGAGGGCAGCGACGTGTCGCTGTTCGCGTACGGGCCGATGGTCACCACCTGCGTGCAGGCCGCACAGGCCGCCGCGGAGGAGGGCCGCTCGCTCGAGGTCGTCGACCTCCGCTCGCTGTCACCGCTCGACGTGCCCGCCATCCTCGCGTCGGTGCGCCGGACTGGCCGGGCGGTCGTCGTGCACGAGGCGCCGACGTTCCTCGGACTCGGCGCCGAGATCTCCGCGACGGTCACCGAGCAGGCGTTCCACTCCCTCGAGGCGCCGGTGCTCCGGGTCGGCGGCTACAACGTGCCCTACCCGCCGAGCCGGCTCGAGGGGCAGTTCCTCCCCGACCTCGACCGCATCCTCGATGCGGTCGACATGACGCTCACCTACTGAGGAAAGAGGTTCTCGCACATGGCACTTCGTGAGTTCACGCTTCCCGACCCCGGTGAGGGCCTCACCGAGGCGGAGATCGTCACCTGGCGTGTCGCGGTGGGGGACACCGTCACGGTCAACGACGTTGTCGTCGAGGTCGAGACTGCCAAGTCCCTCGTCGAGTTGCCGGTGCCGTTCTCCGGTACGGTCAGCGCGCTGCTCGTCGCCGAGGGGGAGACGGTCGAGGTCGGCACCCCGATCATCGCCGTCGAGGTCGGCGCCGGCAGCCCGGATGGCGTCCCGTCACCCCCTGCGGAGTCGACCATCACGGCGGCGACACCGGAGACGTCTCCCGCGGAGGTGCCGAGTGGGGAGGTGCCGAGTGAGCAGGCGTCGCATGCGTCATCCGGGAACGAAGCGCAGGAGTCTCCAGGCACTGGCACTGGCACTGGCACTGGCACTGGCACCGGCACCGGCACTGGCGCGTCGACGCGACCGGCAGGCTCGATGGGTGCGGCAACGGCCGGCCGCACGGCCGTGCTCGTCGGCTATGGCGTGACGCCGACCGAGGCTCGGCGCCGCCCCCGGAAGGCGACCGCGCCCGGCCCCATCGGGTACCTGACCGGCCCAGCCGCCCGCCACGTCGACACGAACCCGGTTGTGGGGGAGGGGATTCGGACTCTCGCGACTCCGGCGGTGCGCAAACTGGCCCTGGATCTCGATGTCGATCTCGACTCGGTCGCACCCACCGGCCACGGCGGTGTCGTCACCCGAGCCGATGTCGAGGCAGCGGTCGGCGTCGCCACGACAGAGCCCGGCGCGGCCACGACGGCCCCCGGTGCGTACCCGTCATCCGAGACACCGACCGGACTCGCGGAGACGACGGACCCCGGGTCGCCGGCGCACACGTCCGCGCCAGGCCGCGAGACCAGGGTGCCGGTCACGGGGGTACGAAAGGCCACGGCGCAGGCCATGGTCGCCTCGGCGTTCACCGCCCCGCAGGTCACCGAGTGGGTCACCATTGATGCCAGCCGGACGATAGATCTGGTAGCAACTCTCAAGCAGGACAACGAGTTTCACGACATCAAAGTGTCGCCACTGCTCGTTCTGGCGAAAGCGATGTGCGTGGCGATACGGCGCAACCCCGGCATCAACGCCTCCTGGGACGAGCCGGCTCAGGAGATCGTGCTCAAGCATTACGTCAACCTCGGTATCGCGGCCGCGACCCCTCGCGGCCTTGTCGTACCGAACATCAAGGACGCCGACCGGATGACGATGCGCGAACTCGCCGAGGCGATCGGCGCCCTCACCGACACGGCACGTCGTGGCCGTACGCCACCCGCAGATATGGCCGGCGGCACCATCACCGTCACCAACATCGGCATCTTCGGCATCGACGCCGGCACCCCGATCCTCAACCCGGGAGAGTCGGCGATCCTCGCGTTCGGGGCGGTCGCTCGCCGGCCGTGGGTCGTCACCGACGACGACGGAACCGAGTCGGTGGTGCCGCGCTGGGTCACCACGCTCGCGCTCTCGTTCGACCACCGCCTCGTCGACGGCGAGCTCGGCAGCCGGTATCTCGCCGACGTCGCCGCCCTGCTCGAGAACCCTGCCCGTGGCCTCGTCTGGGGGTGACCGGCACCGATGACCGAGCCGCACGAGGATGGAGCTCGAGGAGCTCCCGAGAGCCGAGGCCCCTCGGGAGAGGTGGTGCGGAGGGATCACGAGGAGCGCGCGGCATCCGCGCAGGAACCTTCCCCGGGGGTGCAGTTCCCCCGGGTCCCACGCGCCCCCGCAGAGCGTGGGACCCGCGCGCGGGCGGTCGACGGGCGGCGTTCCACTGCCGCCACCGGCCGCGCGGTCGTCGCCGATGCGCTCCGCGCGGTCGATCCAGTGGGAGCCGATGCGGCACTGCGCGAGACCAACTGGCGCAGTGGGTATCCGGTGCACTTCCGCCGGCTGGTCGAGGCCGGGTTGACCGATGGTGCCGTCGCCCGCGCCGTCGCCACCGCCGGGCTCGCCTCGGTCCATGACCGGATGACGTGGCGCCCGCCGGGCGGGGGCGCCGAGGTGCCGTTGTCGCAGGTGGTCCTGGAGGTCGCGACAGGAGGCGACCCGGCGCTGTTCGGCGACGGGACGTCATCCGGGATGGGCGACGGGACGTCATCCGGGATGACCACGGAGGTCGTCGAAGGCGGCGGTGAGCCAGAGGCCGAGCTGACCGTTCCCTACCGCGGTGACCGGCTCGGCGGTGACCATCTTCGGCGGCGGCTCGACGCGTGGGTCGGCGCCGGTGTCGTCGAGCCGAGCCTGCGCGATGCCGTCACCGCGGTGCTCGAGCACCCGGAGTGGCTGCGGCTCGACGGCCGCACCGTGGTCGTGCTGGGAGCCGCCGCGGAGATGGGCCCGCTCCGTGCGCTGCTGCGGTGGGGAGCGACCGTCGCCGCGGTCGACCTGCCCCGGCCGGCGCTGTGGCGGCACATTCTCGACGAGAATGCCGCGCTCGCCGGGAGAATGGTCGTGCCCGCTCGCCCGGGAGGTGAACCGCTCGCCGCCCGGGCCGGCCTGGACCTCCTCCACGACCTGCTGGCGGGGATCCGATGGGTCGCCGGGCTTGGCGGCGACCTCGTGGTCGGCAACTACGTCTACGCCGACGGCGGGACGAACGTGCGGGTCAGTGTCGCGGTCGACGCGCTCACCGAGGCGGTCCGCGGCATCCGGCCGGACACCGCCCTGGCCTTCCTCGCCACGCCGACCGACGTGTTCGCCGTGCCGGGCGAGGCGGTCGCGGCGTCGGTCGAGGCGTATGCCGCGCGCCGTGCGTCGAGGGTTCTCCGGGTGCCGCTGCGCGCGGTCTCCGGCGGGCGGCTGCTGCGCCGCAACTACGTGCCCGGCGAGAGCCCCGGCATCAACGACTCGGTGGTACTCCAGCAGGGCCCAAACTATCTGCTGGCCAAGCGAATCCAGCGGTGGCGGGCCACGGTGGCGCGGCACGAGGGTGCGGTGGTGTCATTCAAGGTCGCGCCGCCCACCCGCACCCGCTCGGTCGTGAAGAACCGCGCGCTTGCCGCTGCCTACGCCGGGGCGCACCGGTTCGGTGTCGAGGTGTTCGAGCCCGGCACGGCCAACACCTTGATGGCGGCGCTGCTCGTGCACGACCTGAACGCCGGGACGCCGCATCACGAGCATCCATGGCAGGACGAGGCGTGGGCCGCAGCGCACGGCGGGCTCTGGCGGGCGGCCTACGATCCGCGCAGCGCCCTCGGCCTGGCTGCCCTGCTCGGCGTGGCCGGCGCCCGCCCCTGAGCGGCGGAGTCGCTCGCCGAAGCGGCTCGTTGAGTCCGGTCGGGTAGTGGACGAACAGATCGGACGCACGGTGCCGCGGGGTAGACAATGAGGACATGGACCCTCTTGACCTCCTCGGCATCGACCTCGAGTTCTCGGATGACGAGCGCGCGGTCCGCGCGAGCGTCCGCGAGGCGTGCGCCCGCCTGGTTGACCCGTTCGTCGCGGAGTGGTACAAGCGCGGTGAGCTGCCGGTGGTGCGTGAGCTCGCCAAGGAGTTCGGCGCGCTCGGCCTGCTCGGGATGCACCTCGAGGGCTACGGCTGCGCCGGCATGTCGGCGGTCGACTACGGCCTGGCCTGCCTCGAGCTGGAAGCGAGCGACAGCGGCATCCGGTCGATGGTCTCGGTGCAGGGGAGCCTGGCGATGCAGGCGATCCACGCCTTCGGCAGTGAGCAGCAGAAGCAGGAGTGGCTGCCGCGGATGGCGGCCGGTGAGGCGATCGGCTGCTTCGGGCTCACCGAACCCGACCACGGTTCGGACCCGGCGTCGATGCGCACCCGGGCCCGCCGCGACGGCGGCGACTGGGTGCTCGACGGCGGCAAGACCTGGATCACCAACGGCTCGGTCGCCGACGTCGCCGTGGTGTGGGCCAACGCGGGTGACGAGCACGGCGGCATCCGAGGCTTCGTGATCCCCACGGAGACAACGGGATTCGGTGCGCACGTCATCCACCAGAAGATGTCGCTGCGCGCCTCGGTCACCGCTGAGCTCACCTTCGAGGGGCTGCGGCTCCCCGCGGATGCCGTGCTGCCTGGTGTCCGTGGGCTGAAGGGCCCGCTGTCGTGTCTGAGCGAGGCGCGCTACGGCATCGTGTGGGGCGTGCTCGGCGCGGCCCGCTCCAGCCTGGACGCGGCCCGCCGCTACTCCCTCGAGCGGCACCAGTTCGGGCGGCCGATCGCCGGGTTCCAGTTGACCCAGGCCAAGCTCGCTCACATGGCCACCGAACTGCAGCTCGGGCAGTTGCTGGCCCTGCATCTCGGGCGGCGCAAGGATGCCGGCGGGCTGCGCCCCGAGCAGGTGTCGATCGGCAAGTACAACAACGTCACCAAGGCGATCGAGATCTGCCGCACCGCGCGAACCGTCCTCGGCGCCAACGGGGTCAGCGGCGAGTGGCCGGTGATGCGGCACGCCAACAACCTCGAGTCGGTGCTCACCTACGAGGGCACGGTCGAGATGCACACCCTCGTCATCGGTCAGGCCCTCACCGGCGAGTCCGCCTTCCGCTGACCCGCGACGCTGCTCCCACACGTCGCGCGGGTCGACGCCCGCCGGGGCTCGCCGTCGGGTGCCGCGACCGGTGGCAGGGCGTCAGCCGGCCTCGTCGATGACCGACAGGGTGTTGCCGGCCGGGTCGGTGAACCAGGCGATGAGCGGGCCGCCACCGCGGAAGACCCCGTGTTCGTCGGTCTCCATCGGGGTCCCCTCGTAGCGCTCGAACCGCACGCCACGCTCGGTGAGCCGCGCCACGGCATCCGGCACGTCGGGCACCGGGAAGTTGAGCACGGTGTACGAGCCGGGCCGGTGCATCGGGCTGGGATAGACGAGAATCGAGCGCCCGCCGCCGAACTCGAGCACGAACCCGGGCCCGTCATCGCGCACGGTCAGGCCGAGCACGTCGGCGTAGAACGCGCGCGCCGCGTCGAGGTCGTCCACCGAGAGTCCGCTGTAGGCGTGGCTGTCAGCCAGCATGGTCTGCTCCGTTCGTCGAAGGTGTCGTCACCAGTCTGACCGCACGGGCTCGCCGACATCATCGGTCGGCGAGGAGCAGTGGGTCGTGGGCGAGAGCGGGCCGCGAGGACGCTGGCCACCGCCAGGCGGTGGCCTGGTGGGAGGGCCGCCGTCATGGAGAATCGGCCGGTCTCCGTGATCGCGGTACAACTCGCCAGCACATCAGCGGTATCGACCCGAGATGGCGGATGGGCGCCAGGGCTCGATGTGACTGCACCCAGATGAGCATTCGCTTGGATGCCGGTGCGCGGTGAGGCGGCTGAACGCTACAGCTCGCGAGGTGCGGTTCATGCCGGGTTCGGTAGTCCGAGGGTGGGTAGGGGGAGGGGGTTCTGGCCGCGGTCGAGGGCGGCGACTTGTTCGTCGGTGTAGGGCCCGTCGGGGAGGAACTCGGGTTCGCGCCAGGCCCGTTAGGTGAGGGCGCTGGTGTCGGGGATGCGGTGTACGTCGCGGAGGGCGATGACGCAGGCGTGGGCTGCGGTGGTGTACTCAGCGGTCAGGGCCGGCTGGGCCAGTTGGATGCCCCAGTACGGGTCCGGGGTGGTGGGTTCGGCCCAGCCGGCTTCGGTCATCGCCGCGCGGGCTGTGTCGTCCAGGTGGGCGTCCTCGGGGAGGTGTTCGTTGCCGATGGCTTGCACGGCGAGGTAATCCGGGCCGGCGGAGAACTGCACCCATACTCGGCTGTCGGTGACGTTGACCACGACGAAGGTGCGGTCGGTGATCACCAGGAACGTGTCGACGAGCCGTTCCCGGAACTCGGTCCAGTCCACGTCAGTACCCCAGGCTCCGGTCGACCTCAGCGGCCTGTGGCGTGATGAATGAGGCGCTGAGGAACTTTCGGTGTTTCGTGATCTTGACGCGGGCTTTCGTTGGTAGGTCCCATTGCGCGGTGGGGTACTCGCCGTCGATCAGGAGCGGCTTTCCCCATGCGCTGGTGATGGCACGAACGGTCTCGGTGTAGCGGTCGTTGCGCCACCGCACCCACTGCGACGTTTCGAAGGCTTCTTTCTCGACGTCGGTCAGGTCAAAGCCGACCCGAGCGGCCGAGTGCCCGTTGTCGGAGACCGACACGTCGGGGGGGTGAGTCCGGTGACATTGTCGTCGAGGAAGCCTTCGTCGTTGAGGGTCCAGCCCAACTCTGCTATCGCGCGTTCTTTGACTTGGTCTCTGCTCAGCGGCCAGGGTGCGTTGTTCCAGAAGGTCAGGATCCGCAGCACCTCTTCGGGTGCCATCGCCTTCCACGTGATCTCGGTGGGTTCCACTCGTTAAGTGTCCGTTCTGGTTCAGGGGGTGATGCCGGGGAGGTTGAGGGTGTTGGGGTCGAGCCGGAACGGGGTGACCTTGACCCGGCCGTTGGGCAGGGCTTGGACCATCTCGTACCGGACCTCGAGGGTGCCGTCGGCGATCGCCTTGGCGAGGTCGGGGTCGGCGTCGGACCGGCCCAGGTAGCGGGTGAGGTTGTCTCGGAAGCGGGGGGCGGTTCGGGCGACGTCAGACAGGTAGCCGGTGGTGCCTTGTTGGTGTCGGACGCCGTTCACCATCCGGCCGTTGCCGAGGGTGGCGTTGCCGCCTTTGGCTTCGTAGAACGTGACCCTGGGCGGGCCCCCGGCGAGGGTGACCTGGTCGAACCGTCCGGCGCCGGCTCGGGATGGCCCGATCAGCGTGGTCTCTCCGAGAGGTTCAGTGCTCAGTCCAGTCGCGGCGAACGTCGTCAGGGGACATCGCTGGACGAAGGACAGCATGTGCCGTATAGGACTCATTCGTGAGCCAGACGTCATCCTCGAAGCCAGACGGAAGTATCTCACGTACCCACACCGCGCAACGAAGCAAAGCATCTCCGCCCCCCTCTAATGCGACTGCACTGCCATCTGCGCTCAGTGCCACTCGCACCTCATCTTGTGATCCAGGATTGACGTGAATCACATTGGGAAAAGGTGACTCGTATGGAGTGGGAACTACCTCGAATTTGCCGCTCCATTCTGCGCGAGCTTTAGCTAGAAAGACGTCAACGGATAGCCGCATCCTCCCGTTAGGCTCTGCAACCATGAAACTCACGGGCCGCTCACCACCCTTATGTCGACATCGTACCCGGGTCCGAAAAGTTGGTTGACACGTAAATTTAGATAGGTTGCAGCCGCTTCGGTATTGGTGAGAATACGAAGACGCGATACGGGATTCGTTGGATCGTCGATGACCGCCTTGTATCGGAGCATCTCGTCATCAAACTGCTGCATCAGCCTCTGCTGTATGAATGAAGGAGCGGATCCCTCGTGCATAGATGCACCTGGTGATCGAACGAACTTCGCCTCAGCTGCGACTACTGAATCTGAATCTAGCTGCAAGCCATCGGCTATCACAGCCTGACCGTTCGAGGCCCTCAGCCTGAACTCGGTGTCGCCAAGGTGCTCGACCTGAAATCGGCGCGCATCGTCGTCGACGGTAATAGGGACTCGGTTTGCCGGATCAGATGTCCAGGCTCGGTACCAGTCGCTGCGTCGCTCCGGGTCGCGCCAGACATGACGGACGGCCTCGGTGACTGTGTTAGTCCGAGTCTCGCCAGATGAGTTGTAGTCGGGGTGATCACCTGGAGGGGTGGTGTAGTCGGGGGCGCCGGGTCCGCGACTGGTGAGGTCGGGCCAGTCCCGCCCGCCCGGTGGCCGGGTGGTGGGGGCGTCGTCGCGGCGGAGGGTGTGGTTGTCGGGGGCGGTGCGTGGTGGTGGTGGCGTGCCGGTGGTGGCGGGGCGGGGGGTGTCGAGGCGGTCGCGGAGGTTGTCGCCGGTGGTGGCGAGGCTGTGTAGATGGGTGGTGAGGGTGGTGTTGAGGCGGAGCCGGGCTGTGGTGGCGGCGGTGCGGATGTCGAGGCCG
>JBOFJB010000449.1:0-8544 GCA_051650465.1 Dermatophilaceae bacterium
TGCGCACGGCGAGTGAGTGGGCATGGCGAGCCCTGCTCGTCGCCGCGGCTGGCTATGTCGTGGTGTATCTGCTCGGGCTGCTGTCCGAGGTCGTCATCCCGGTCGTCGTCGCGCTGCTGCTGGCCGCGCTGCTGCAGCCGATCTACCAGGCTCTCGCCCGGGTGCTGCCGAGGGCGCTCGCCGCGCTCGTCACCGTCATCGGCACGATCGGCGGCGTCCTCGGGCTGCTGTCGTTCGTCGGGAGCCAACTGGTGGACCAACTCGACGACATTACGGCCCAGGTCGGCCAGGGCATCGACCAGGTCCGCGCCTGGGCCAGCACCACCTTCGGCATCACCGACTCCCAGGTCGACGAGTGGGTGGACCGTGCCCGAACGGCGATCAGTGCGGCGAACCTCACGGACCTGGCCACGGCCGCCGGCGTCACTGCCGGCCACGCCATCACCGGGTTCTTCCTCGCGGTGTTCACCCTGTTCTTCTTCCTCTACGACGGCCCGACGATCTGGACCTGGGCCGTCCGGTTGTTCCCTCGTGCGGCTCGCGACCGGGTCGACGGTTCGGGTGCCATCGCGTGGGCCCAACTCTCGGCGTACACCCGTGCCACCGTGCTGGTCGCCGCCGCCGACGCCGTCGGCATCGGCATCGGTGCCGCTCTCCTTGGCCTACCGTTCGCGTCCGGTGTCGCGCTCATCGTGTTCTTCGGCGCTTTCGTCCCGATCGTCGGCGCTCTGCTCTCGGGCTCGGTCGCGGTCCTGCTCGCCCTCGTGGCGCTGGGTCCGGTAGAGGCGTTGGGAATGCTCGGCATCGTCATCCTCGTCCAACAGATCGAGAGCCACCTGCTGCAGCCCTTGCTGATCGGCCGGGCGATGCGCATCCACCCGCTCGCCATCATCCTCGCGATCGCCACCGGAATCGTGCTCGCCGGCATCGTCGGCGGGCTGATCGCCGTTCCGCTCGTGGCGGTGCTCAACGCCGTGGGGCACTACCTGGTCGACGAGCCACCCACCCGCGACGACGCCGCCACCGAGGAGCGCTTCACGACGGCCGACGACCGCTCGGTCGATGAACCACGCCCCACGGCAGAGGGCAACCAGCCGTCCGGATGACGCGCCCACGCCTCGGCGACACCGGGTGCCTCACCGACCGGCTCGGTGTCGGCCGTAGTCGAGCAAGTCGTCTACCGATCCCGCCCCCAGGCAGGCAGGACACAGCCGCTGTGTCTCTCTCGCGCCCATACTGGCGCCCATGACGTCGCAGTTCCTTGAGATCGCACCGGACACGTAGGCCGCTTTCGGCTCGATCGCCTCTGGTGTCGCTCTGGTCATCGCCGCGGTCGCGGCCGGCGTCGCGGCTATGGAGTACCGGATGGGTCGGCAGGTCCGGGAGGAGCAGTCACGTCCCTACGTCATGGTCAGCGCCGGGGAGAGCCCGGCCAGCCGTGAGTTCATTGACATCGTGATCAAGAACATCGGTAGTACGCCTGCGCACGACCTGACGATCAAGGTGGATCCCCCTCTAGTGGCGGCCAGGCCAGGCGGCTACCCGTTGGCCGAAGCCCATATCTTCAAAGAGACGATTTCCACGTGGCCGCCGGGGTACGAGTTTCGCGTCTTCTTTGGCTCCCACATCGAACGGCGTGACAAAGAACTGCCTACGACGCACGACGTGACCGTGACCTATACGGGCGGGCGAAGAGGACGGACACGGAGACCCAAGCGATGGGTCGAGACGATGACCATCGACCTGAACCTCAGCAGCGGAGCCACGTACGTGGAGATCTACGGCACCCACCACGCAGCCAAAGCGCTGAAAGAGATAGCAGCACTGCTCAAGAAGGCCGAAGTCCTCAAACGAGGACAACTCGAGGTCACCACCGAGACCCGCGAACAGAGAACCGACCGACTGACCGACGAGCGAGAAAAGCGGAGCACAGAGCCCCTCACAGATGCTCTTGCGCCCGGGACGACCGGTGATGCCGACGTCAGCGACACGTGACCCGAATCGTCCGATGGTACGGTTCTCAGCGCAGACCCCCTCCACGCCTGTGGGCCAAGGGGGTCTCGCTGTGTCTGCGAGGGGTCAGATGGCGCGTGGTGTGCGGGAGGGATCCGAGCGTGCCAGGTAGGTGTCGTACCAGTCCCAGGCGAACTCGTTGTTCGCCGGGCGGTCGATGGCGGTCCATGCCGTCCACGCGACGAGGTCGGCCATCTGCACCAGTTGCGACTGCGCGGAGTCGAGGTGCACGACATCCTCGATCACCCGCCGCTGCCGAAGCGGCAGTCGCCGGTGCACGTCCACGAATCTGCGGTCCGAGCCGTCACCATCCATGAACAGCATCGCCAACTCGTCACGCTCAGTGAGGCGACGTTCCCACTGAGCTACGAGAGTGGCGTAGCAGCCGGCCCTGACCTCGGCCAGGTCTGCGGGTTCGCCGCGTCGGTACGCCGCTCCTACCTCGAGTCCGCTGATCGAGGACAGTGCTTCGAGCGACTTCTGCGCCACTGCCCTCCCGAAGTCCTTGTGGAACTCGACGCCGTCGACGACGTACCGAGTCGGCATCCGGGTGGCTAGACGTCCGCGGCCGTGGACGTAGTGGGTGGTGTGTAGTTCCCTGGTAACCGGGATCTGGAAGTGCCTCCACAGCAGTCTGCGGTGATCTAGCCACGCGCCGAGCACGTCGCGCCACCGGTCGGGTGAGCACTTCACCCAGCCGAGCACGGCAGTACCGTCTCGAGGGTTGCCGGAGTCGTCGAAGTACACGAGTTCGGCGAGTTGGCTTGGCACCGAGCAAACCTAGCGACCTCGCGTCCCTACTGGCCGCGCGGTGTTGATGCTCCCGTGACGACCGCGACCATCACCCTGGCGAGAACGTCACGCGACACCGAGCCAGCGTGGTCGGCGAGGCGTCGGAGTTTGGACTTCTCCTCCGGGTCTGTGACTTGGTCTGCCGCCTAGGTGTACTCGGCCAGGTCGGCTGGTGCTCAGGCGCCGGCGGCCCGCTGCTTGCGCTGGCTGATCTGCTCGTTCGTGGCCGTCACCGGGTCCGCGCCCACCACGTCCGGAGCCGAGTCGCGCTCGGCCTTGGCCTTCATCGTGTAGGTCGGCCGGGGCACCGGTACAGGGTCCCAGGTGAGCGGGATGTCGTCCTCGTCGACGAGGTGCATCATCTCGACCTCGGCAGCGGCCTGCTCGGTGACTGCCGCCTCCGGTACCGCACCCTCGGCGGGCTGTGCGGCGTCGACGGCCGGGCGGCCCAGGGGCTCAGGCGGAACGGATGACGCCGGCGCCGCCAGGCCCGCGGCAGAGTCCGCGCTGGCTGCGGCCACGGGAGCCTCGTGCTGGACGTCCGTGTGGCCGGCAGCGCCTGCCGGGTGCGCGGTGCGAGCACCACGACCCGGGCCAGCGGTTTCTGCTGCGCGCCGGGTCGTGGTCGGCCGCGATGACTCGACCCGACCGACACCCACACTCTGACCCCGGGCTGCCACGGCAGTTCGGTGACGGTGAGTTGCCCTGCGACGGCGCGCCTCAGCCGCGGCACGCCGGGTCGACGCTCGTGCGGCCTGTTCGGCGCGCACCGCCGCCCGTACCCAGGCGAACGCAGCCACCACGACCGCAACCGCGACGACGGACCACCAGCCCGAGACAAGGGAAAACCCGGCACAGGCGAGCAGAACACCCGCCACGAGCGCAGCCGACAGGAAGACCGCCGCTCGGGTCCGTCGGTCGGGGCGCGGGCCGGATGCCGTCGCGCGGGCCGGTCCAGACTCCGTGCGCTGGCGATCTCTCACCGAGCGAGCGGCGGCCGCCGGGCGCGGATCGGCAGGCCGGTACGGGGCGGCTCCGAAGCGCGAATCAGGGGGCCGGACATTGCCGCCGTCTCGTAGAGCAGCATGGGTCGCAGCGAGCCGAGCCGCCGGCCGAGCGACGGCCACGGCTGCGCGAACGGCATCCACCCGGGCAGCGACCGGGTCACGCCGAGACGCAGCCGGCGCGGCGACCGGAGCGGCATCGACCCGGCCCGGTGCCGGACCAGGCGTCGGGGCGGACCCCGCAACCCTGCCGGCATCGTCGGCTCCGCCGGGCGGCGCGGCCATCGGCTCGGCGGCCATCGGCTCGGGCTGCCGTCGGGGCGGATGCAGCGCCGGGGGCCGCAGGAGGCTAGCGGCCCGGTGCGGCTGGGCGTGGTGGTCGACAGCCTTGGGCCGCACGCTGCTTCCCGACGACGACGACGGCGCCGCGCCGGCAGCGTCGGGCTCGACCTGCCGGTCGCGTCGTTCGAGCACCCGCATCGCCGCGCTGAACTGACCGACCGACCGGGCCGTGGCGATGTGGTCGCGACGCCGAACCCAGTGCTGCAGGAAGTACACCGCCCACACCCCGACGAGGACGATGAAGACCAGGCTCGACGGAGACCTCACGTGGATGACGGTAGGCCGGGCTCGCTGCTCTGGACCGGACCATCGCCGGTGTGTCGCTGAAGTGACTCGTGTGACGAGTGAGTCGACGGCAGGTGGGCACCGACGAGACGAGCGAGCCGGTCCACGAAGGCCTCACCGTCGAGGTCCTCGACAGTGAGCGCAAACGAGCGGTGGTCACGCCACTCACCGTCGATATGCAGCATCCGCCGGCGTAGGCCCTCGTCACGGAACCCGAGTTTGCGCACGACGGCAAGGCTCGCAGTGTTCTCGGGCCGGATGTTGACCTCGATCCGGTGCATGCCGACGGTCCACACCAGGTGGTCACCGAGCACAGCCAGCGCGGTCGGCGTCACCATCTGCCCCGCCACAGCACGACTCACCCAGTACCCCATCGAGCACGAACGGAACGACCCGACACTCACACTGGTCGCGGACAGTTGACCGACCAGAGCGCCGCCGATCTCGACGACCAGCGGGAGCGCCCGGCCAGCCCGAGCATCCGCGTCGTACTGGCTGACCAGGTCCCCGAACTGGCGCGCCTGCGACGACGGGTCCGGCGACGTCGCATCCCAGGGCGCCAACCACGCGGCGTTGCGCCGCCGCACCTCATGGAACGCCCGCCGGTCGGCGAGCACCAACGGCCGAAGCGCCAGGTCCACCCCTGCGGGGGTTCGGCCGGTGAGCCGCAGCGGCCAGCGCCATCCGGGCAAGGCATCGGCAGCGCGCGGGTCCCCAGGACTGCGGCCGAACGCGAGTGGGATGCGGCGCTGTATCCGTCGCTTCATCGGTGGTCCCGCGCCGTCAATGGTCCCCACCTCGGGCTTGGGACACCGCGTGCGGCAGCACATCGGCAAGCACCGCCAGGGCGTCGCGCACCCCGCCGGACGACCCCGGCAGGTTGACCACCACGGTGCCGCCGGCGAGTCCGGCTAACCCACGCGACAGCACCGCGGTGGGCACCCCGGCAGCCACCCCGTGCGCGCGGATGGCCTCGGCCAGACCCGGCACCTCGCGGTCGAGAAGCGGGGCAGTGGCCTCCGGGGTGCGGTCGGTCGGGGTGAGGCCGGTCCCTCCAGTGGTGAGGATGACGTCCGGCCCGGTCGCGAGCGCCGCCGCGAGTGCCTGCTCGACCGCCGGGCCGTCGGGCACGACCACCGGTTCGGCGACGTCACACCCCCAGCCACGCAAGGTGTGCACCACGAGCGCGCCACCACGGTCGGGGTAGATCCCGGCGGCGGCCCGGGTAGAGCAGGTGACGACCACGGCGCGGCAGCCGGCCAGCCCCGCGCCCAGGTCCGAGGTGGTGCCCGGAGCGGAGGCGACGGCCGTCCCGGGCGGCCTCGGCGAGCCAGCGGGCCCAGCATCGGCACCAGGCACAGCATCAGCACCAGTCACGGGCCCTCCTCACGCCAGTCGCCCGAACGCCCACCCGACTTCGCGGTGACCCGGATGTCGGTGATCCGGGCATGCCGGTCGATGGCCTTGACCATGTCGACCAGCGCGAGCGCCGCCACCGACACCGCGGCCAGCGCCTCCATCTCGATACCGGTGCGGTCCGCGGTACGGACCCGCGCACGGATGACGACACCGGCGTCAACGACATCGAGGTCGACCTCCGCGGCGTGCACCGCGACCGGGTGAGCCAACGGCACGAGGTCAGGCGTGCGCTTGACGGCTTGCAGCCCGGCGATCCGAGCGACCGCGAGCGCATCGCCCTTGGGCACGGTGCCCTCGCGAAGGGCCGCGACGGCATCCGCCGAAAGAACCACCCGACCCCCGGCCTCGGCCTCCCGCGCCGTGACCGCCTTGGCCGAGACGTCGACCATGTGTGCCGAGCCGTCGGCGCGCACGTGGGTGAGCGCCGGTGGACCGGACTCTTCCCGAGGGCTCGGCGGCTCAACCACGCGCCCAACCCTGCCCGAGGAGTGGGATGCAGCGCAGCATCATCCCCGCAGTGACCTGCTCGACCTCGGCCGGCACCTCAGCCAGCGCGGTGGCGTCGGCCAGCGCACCGAGTTGGTGGGACGCCTGACCACCCGACGGCCGCACCTGGCCGCCCTCAACGACGACTCTGGTCATCTCGACCTTGCCCGCGGCCACCGGCCAGCCGGTGGCCGCGACCGCCTCGAACCCACCATCCGCAGCCGCGTCGAGCCCGGCGAGGCGCCGCAACACGGGAAGCACGAACACGTGGAACGAGACCAGCGAACTCACCGGGTTGCCGGGCAGGGTGACCACGGGAACCCGGCCACCGGCCACCGTGCCGCATCCTTGCGGCATCCCCGGCCGCATCGCGACCTTGACGAACTCGACCCCGCCGCCGCTGGCCGCGGCGTCGGACGCGAGCACCGCCTTGACCGTGTCGTACACCCCCATCGAGACCCCGCCGCTGGTGACGACGAGGTCGGGGTGGCCGGTCGGGTCGTCGACGAAGGCCCGCACCGCGGCCTCATCGTCGGGGAGGCGAACCGCAGCAGCCACCTCGGCACCGGCCGCCTCGACGAGCGCCCGCAGCATCAGCCCGTTGGAGTCGACCACGTGGCCGTGCGCCAACGTGGCCCCCGGGTCGACCAGTTCGTCACCGGTGGAGGCGACCGTGACCCGCGGACGCCGATATGCCTGCACCACAGCCACATTGGCCGCCGCAGCGAGAGCGAGATGGCCCGGCCCGAGGCGCACGCCGGCGCGCAGGACGGTATCGCCGGCGCGCACGTCCTCGCCGCGGCGGCGCACGTGCCGCCCGGCCTCCGGGGCGAACCGCACCACCACCCGAGCGGCGCCGCCGTCGGTCCGTTCGACCGGCACCACGGCATCCGCGCCATCCGGGAGCGGGGCACCGGTCATGATCCGCAGGGCGCGACCGGCCGCAAGGACGTGCCGCGTACTGTCACCGGCGGCGATATCTCCGCTGACAGGGAGGTCGACGGGGCGCTCATCGGACGCCCCGGCGAGGTCGGCCGCCCGCACGGCATAGCCATCCATGGCGGAGTTGTCCACCCCGGGCAGGTCGACTGCCGCGACCACATCGGCCGCCAGCACTCGGCCGAGCGCCGCACCCACCGGCACCGCCTCGACACCACCGACCGGTACGACGAGGCCGAGGACGGCGCGGCGGTGATCGGCGACACTGCGCAGACCGGACCGGACCGCCGTCATCCGACCGGTCTCTCGGCGGTCGGTGCGGCCACCGGCTGCGCCCCGCCATCGTGCCGAGTGCCCGCCGGCGGGGCACCTGCGCCGTCGTTGAGAACTGCGCCGTTCTCGAGCACCGCGCCGCCGTCGAGCACCGCGCCGTCAGGGATGACCTGCCGGGCGCCACTCACCACCACGTCGCCCCGGCACACCACGCCAGCACCGAACGTCGCGTCGGCCTCGACCCGCAGGCTGCGGCACTCCCGGATCGACGGCACCCCGTGCGGGAAGCGGGCATCGAAGTCGGCGACGAACCGGTAGGCGGGGCCGAGATCGACCAGCGGCTCAGGGTGGTCGATCGTCGACTCCACGCTCGCGTCGTCGCCGACCCGGTAGAGGTCGCTGCGGATGAGGAGCAACTCGTTCGTGGTCTTGACCGGTCGGAACCGATTGCGGTCGACCTCGACCGCCCGCGACCCGTCGAACACCTCGATCGCCGCCCCCATCGCCGACTCCACCTGGATGACGGGCGTGGACTCCGGGTCCGTCGGGTCCACCGTCTTACGGTTGACGATGACCGGCAGGCCGAGCACCCCGGCACCCTCGTCGAGCCGCGCGGACAACGCATCGAGGTCGACCCACACGTTGTTGGTGTTGAAGTAGCGGTGCCGCTCGACATCCTGGAAGTAGTCCTGCTCGCCCGGCAGCACGTTCGCGCTGTCGCGCAGGACGACCCGCCCGTCGGAGCGGCGGACAGCGAGGTGGCCGCCCTTGCGGTCGTTGACCGTGCGTGCGCTCACCTCGGCGACGTACGGGATGGCCTCGGTCGTCATCCACGCCGGGATGGTGCCCTCGCAGGTAGCGCCGAGGTTGTCGGCGTTGGAGAGGAACACGTGCCGATACCCGCGCTCGCGTAGCGCGTCGAGCAGGCCGGACGTGCGCAGCGACACGTAGACGTCGCCGTGGCCGGGCGGGCACCACTCGAGGTCCGGGT
>JBOFJB010000450.1:0-16126 GCA_051650465.1 Dermatophilaceae bacterium
AGATCGCGCTCAGCCAGGCGTTCATCGGGGTGTCGGATGTCTGGGTCGTCGCGCCGTGGATGTTTGCCGGGGTGTCGGCGATCGCAGTGCTCACCAGTCTGGTCACGCTGCGCCGGTACCTGCGGGTCTGACCAAAGCGTGCGCGCGCTGCCCCGTCTCGGTGGCACCATTTGGGCGGTGCGCGTGCAGATTCGTTGTGATTCGTGTTAACAATGAGGATCATGAGACTTTTTGATGGTGCGTCATCGGGCGTGGCACGTCGCGCTGCCGCTCTGGCGCTCGCTGCTGCCTGCGGAGTGTCGCTGCTGGAGACCTCAGCGCAAGCGGTACCACAGGCGCCGGACCCAGGACGCGAGAAGAACCGGGTCGACGCCCAAGTCGAGCGCCTTGAGAACCAGGTCGACGACACCGGTGCCGACCTCTCCGCCGCCTACCGCGCCCTCCAACAGACACAGGCCAGGATGCCGACGGCCCGGTCCGCACTGACGAAGGCTCAGGCGGCATCCGGTGCAGCCGACCGCGCCAACACCGTTGCTGCCCAAGATCTCGAGGTGGCCCGGGCCAACGAGGCCAAGACCGAGCGCGAGCTGACCGCCGCTACCGCCGCGGTGACCGCGAATCGCACTCGAGTCGCCCAGTTCGCGTCACAGATCTATCAGGAGCAAGGCTTCGGCCAGCTCGACATGGCCCTGTCGAGCACCGGCCCGCAGCAGTTCGCTGACCGCCTCGCCCTGGTCGACGCCGTGATGGACGTCCAGGACCGCACGATGCAGCGCCTCACCACAGAGCAGGCCAGCCTCACAGCGCTCGAAGACCGGCTCGCCGCCTTGCGCGCCGACTTCACGGCGAAGAAGAAGGCTGCCGAGGCAGCGCTGGCCCGGGCCGAGAGCGCCCGCGCGGCCGCCGCCAAGGCCAAGGCCGACCTCGAGGCACTCGCGGTCGACCAGACGGCTCAGGCTGCGACGCTGAACGAGCGGCTCGCTGGCGAGAAGCAGGAGCTTGCCGCGATGGAGGCCGAGCAGACGAGGTTGCGGACCCTGCTCGCTCGGCGGGCCGCTGAGGCCCGTAAGCGTGCAGCCGCCGCCCGGAAGTCCCGCGGCCTGAGCGGCGGCGGCGGCAGTGGCGGCGGCGGCGGTCGCAGCGACGACGGCTGGCTCAGTTACCCGATGAGCGCCGGCCTGGTGAGTTCGGAGTACGGGATGCGTCTGCATCCGATTCTCGGCTATCGCAAGCTCCACACCGGCCGTGACTTCGCCGCCCCGTGCGGTGCACCCGTCAAGGCAGCGGCCGATGGCGTCATCATCAGCGCTGGCTACGGTGGCGGTTACGGCAACCGCATCGTCGTTGACCATGGGGCAGTCGGAAACACCGGACTCGCCACGACCTATAACCATCTCGCGAGCATCCGGGTCTCCAGTGGCCGCGTTGACCGCGGCGAGGTCATCGGGTACGAGGGGTCGACCGGGCGCAGCACGGGGTGCCACCTGCACTTCGAGGTGCTCCAGAACGGAGACTTCGTCGACCCACGCCGGTGGTTGTGAGCCGCGAAGCCCGGTGGGAACGGCCTGGGCCGGCCCGGTACTCTCGCCACGGTGGGCCCGGACAAGCAACGATCGATGATCGCGAGCAACCGTAAAGCCCGTCACGACTACCTCATCGAGGCCACCTACGAGGCCGGCCTGGTGCTGATGGGCACCGAGGTCAAGGCACTGCGGATGGGCCGGGCGTCGCTCGCCGACGGCTGGGCGGGCTTCGATGCCGACGGCGAGTTGTGGCTTGAGGGGGTACACATCCCGGAATACGTGAGTGGGACCTGGACCAACCACGCTCCGCGCCGCCGCCGCAAGTTGCTGTTGCACCGCCGCGAACTCGACAGGCTCGCGCACGCCACCCGCGAGAGCGGACACACCATCGTGCCGCTCGCGCTGTACTTCACCGACGGGCGCGCCAAGGTCGAGATCGCCGTGGCCAAGGGGAAAAGGGCCTACGACAAGCGGCACGCCTTGCGGGAGCGTCAGGACAGCCGTGAGTCCGAGCGTGCCGTTGCCGCTCGACGCCGTGGCGAGGACTGACGGTGGGTCGTCGCCGGCACGCAGTGGCGGATGCCGTCTCTCGGTTAACGTTCGGCATTGTTGTCGCGCTCGCGATAGCGCCGGCGGCGGCTGCCTCGCCCGGTGTGCGCCCGGCTGCGCTTCCCGGGGAGAACCAGGCGAGCCAGCCAGCGAATGACGCCACCGCGGTATCGACGGCGCAGGAGGATGCGTCATCCGCGCAGCCGGCGGCGGTGCGCGCCTGGGGTTCCGCCGTCCCGGCGGAGGAGCAGGCCGACTCGCTTCGCACCAGTATCGAGGTGGCCGGGGACGGTTCGGTGACGGTCACCGAGGAGATCCGATGGCGATTTCCTGCTGGCGAGGAGCGCCACGGCATCTTCCGCGACGTCACCGTACGGGCGGGCTACCGCAACAGCGAGACCCAGTATCGGTACTACGAGTTGAGCGGGGTCGAGGCGGTCTCGCCATCCGGAGCGCCCACCGATATCTCGGTCACCGACCTCGGCGAGGTCCGGCGGATCCGTATCGGTAGCCCGTCCGAGACGGTCACCGGTACCGCCGACTACGTCGTGCGGTACCGGCTCGGCCGAGTCGTCAACGACATCGGCGACGGCACGGCCGAGGTGAACTACGACATCGTCGACACCTCAAACGGGTTCCCGCAGAGGCGGGTTCGCGCGTCAGTCCTCGGTCCGGTCCCGGCCACCCGGGTGGCCTGCTTCGTGGGCACGTTCGGGTCCACCGAGAAGTGCGCCGCGACCGCGGGCGCGACCTCGACCTTCGAGATCCGCGACCTCAGCGCACGGGAGGGCGCCACCGTTGTCACGTCGTACCCGCGCGAGGCGTTCGGCGACCTCACCCCAGACCTGCGTCAAGGTCGCCCGGACAGCGACACCGGTGGCTCGGTCTCACCGCGGGTCAGCCGGGCGCTGTCCTGGCTAGCCGTCGGTACCGGTCTGCTCCTGCCGCTGCTCGCAGCCGCTCTCATGGGACTGCTGGTCTGGAGCCGGGGACGCGACGAACGGTACGCCGGGCTCACCCCCGGTCTGTCGCCCGGTTACTCGCGCGGCCTCAGCAGCGCGGCACCGGTGGTGGTCGGCGGTCCGGAGCCGACGGTCGCGGTGCAGTTCACCCCACCGGCCGGGGTACAGCCCGGCATGGTCGGCACGATCATCGACGAGGACGCCGGGCTGGTCGATGTGACCGCAACCATCGTCGATCTCGCGGTGCGCGGACACCTCAGCGTCGCTCGCCATGACCGGGACTCGTTCTGGGCCGCCGATGACTGGGTGCTCACTCGTTGTGCACCCCCGGTCGGGGCTGAGCCGCTCGTGCCGTACGAGCAGGTGCTGTTCGGCGCGTTGTTCGCCTCGGGTGAGCGCGTCGCACTCTCCCAGCTCAAGAACTCCTTCGTACCGACCCTGAAGGCAGTACACCGGCTGATGTACGAGGAGGTGGTCGACCGGGGTTGGTTCCGTCGGAGCCCACAGGCGCAGCGCTCCGCGTGGGTGAAGGTCGGCACTGCCCTCGCGGTGGGCTCGCTGTTCTCGGCGCCGTTGCTGTGGGGTCCGGCGTCCGGGCTGTTCGCCGACTCGGGGATGCCGGTCGCCCCAACGAGTGTGCTCGTCGGAGGTGGGCTACTTGCGGGGCTCCTCATCCGGGCCCTCGGCATGCGGATGGCGGCCCGCACCGCCGAGGGGTCCGCCGTCCTGGCGCAGGCACGGGGTTTCGAGCAGTATCTCGCGACGGCGGAGGCCGACCAGATTCGCTGGGAGGAAGCCCAGCAGATCTTCAGCAGGTTCCTGCCGTATGCCATCGTCTTTGGTCTCGCCGATCGTTGGGCACGGGTATTCGACGAGGTCGCGGCGGCAGCCGCAGCGGCCGGTCACGCAGTGAGCCTGCCGGTCTGGTACCCCGGTGCCTGGGGCGCCAGCCACGGGTTCAGTGCCGTTGCATCGGGGATGAGTTCCTTCTCGACCGTTGCGGCCGGCACCTTCGTGTCGACCCCTGGCTCGTCCGGCACCAGTGGGTTCGGCGGCTCCCGCGGTGGCGGGGGGTTCGCCGGCGGCGGAGGCGGCGGCACGAGCGGCGGTTCCTGGTAGCCGCCATGCCGACGCCCGGCGCGACGACCCGTCTCTGGCGTTATCCGCTCGGGCCAGGACAGTGCCGAGCCTCGCCCGAGGCCTTGTTGGGGACGCCGGGTCAGCCAGGGGTGACGACGAGGACCAGGTCGCCGCCCTCGAGTTGACGGTGGCCGTTGACGGCGAGGCGCTCGACGGTGCCGCCGACCGGGGTGGTGATGCTCGCCTCCATCTTCATCGCCTCGATGGTGGCTACGACGTCGCCAGCCTCAACCGGGTCGCCTTCGGCGACCGTGGGTGACACCACACCGGCGAACGGGACAGCGACGTGGCCAGGAACGGACGGGTCGGCTTTCTCGGTTGCCTTGACCTCGGCCTGCGCCGACCGGTCGCGCACCTGGACGGGGCGGAACTGTCCGTTGAGGGTGCACATCACGGTGCGCATCCCCTGCCGGTCAGCCTCGCCGACCGAACTGACCCCAAGCAGCAGCCGTTTGCCGGCCTCGATCTCGACCTCGTACTCACTGCCTTGGCGCAGCCCGTGGAGGAACTCCACCGTCCCGAGCACAGACAGGTTGCCGTACCGCTCGCGGCTCTCCTCGAACTCCCGGGTCGGGCCGGGGAACAGCAGGTGGTTCAGGGTGCGGCGTGGGTCGGTGCTCAGCGACGCCTCCTGCTCGGGCGTGAGTTCGGTGCTCTGAGGGCGGGCTGACCGGCCCTCGATCGCCTTGCTGCGGAACGGTTCTGGCCAACCGCCCGGCGGGTCGCCGAGCTCGCCCTGGAGGAAGCCGATGACCGAGTCGGGGATGTCGTACCGGGTCGGGTTCTCGTCGAAGTCGGCCGGGTCGGCACCGGCGCCGACCAGGGCCAGGGCGAGGTCGCCGACGACCTTGCTCGACGGGGTGACCTTGACGAGGTTGCCGAGGATGCGGTTCGCGGCCGCGTACATGTCCTCGACTTCCTCGAACCGGTCGCCGAGGCCGAGGGCGATGGCCTGCTGGCGCAGGTTCGAGAGTTGGCCACCGGGGATCTCGTGGAAGTACACCCGCCCGGTCGGCGAGGCCAGGCCGGACTCGAACGGCCGGTACAACCGCCGCACCGCTTCCCAGTACGGCTCGAGGGCGAACACGGCGTCGATGTCGAGGCCGGTCTCCCGCGAGGTGCCGTCGGTGGCCGCGACCAGGGCCGAGAGCGAGGGCTGGCTGGTGGTGCCGGCCATCGTGGCGCAGGCGGCGTCGACGGCATCCACCCCGGCGTCGATGGCGGCCAGCAGGGTGCCGATCTGGCCGCCGGCGGTGTCGTGGGTGTGCAGGTGCACCGGCAGGTCGAACCGCGACCGCAACGCGGTGACCAGCCGGGTCGCGGCCGGCGCACGGAGCAGCCCGGCCATGTCCTTGATGGCGAGCACGTGCGCCCCGGTGCCGGTGATCTGCTCGGCCAGCCGCAGGTAGTAGTCGAGGGTGTAGAGCCGCTCACCAGGGTCGAGCAGATTTCCGGTGTAGCAGAGCGCCACTTCGGCCACCGCCGTGCCGGTGCCGAGCACCGCGTCCACCGCCGGCCGCATCTGCGACACGTCGTTGAGCGAGTCGAAGATGCGGAACACGTCGAGCCCGGTGCGTGCGGCCTCCTCGACGAACGCATCGGTGACCCGGGTCGGGTATGGCGTGTACCCGACCGTGTTGCGCCCGCGCAGCAGCATCTGCAGCGGCACGTTGGGCATCGCCTCACGGAGCAGCGCGAGCCGCTCCCACGGGTCCTCGGAGAGGAACCGCAGCGCGACGTCGTAGGTGGCGCCGCCCCACGCCTCAACCGAGAGCAACTGGGGCGTCATCCGGGACACGTGGCCGGCGACGTGCAGCAGGTCGCGAGTGCGCATCCGGGTGGCGAGCAGGCTCTGGTGCGCGTCGCGGAACGTGGTGTCGGTGACCGGTACGTCGGTGCGCTCGCGCAGCGCTCGCGCCCACTGCGCCGGCCCGACCCGCTGCAGCAGGTCGCGCTGGCCGGGCGGCAGGGGCGTGCCGCGGTCGAGTTCGGGCAACTTGGCGCGCGGCCGCACCGCGGTGGTCGCCGGGCCGTGCGGCTGGTTGACGGTGACGTCAGCAAGGTATTGGAGCAGTTTGGTTCCCCGGTCGGCCGGGGTGCGAGCGCGCAACAACTCGGGCCGTTCGTCGATGAACGACGTGGTCGCGTCGCCGCGCTGGAACACTGGGTCGGCGAGCACCGCCTCGAGGAACCCGATGTTCGTGGACACCCCGCGTACCCGGAACTCGGCGAGCGCCCGCCGTGCTCGCCGTACTGCCACGTCGAAGTCGCGCCCCCGGCAGATGAGTTTGACAAGCATCGAGTCGAAGTGTGGGCTCACTTGCGCCCCAACGAACACCGTGCCGCCGTCGAGTCGCACCCCGCCACCGCCGGCCGACCGGTAGACGGTGATCTGCCCGGCATCCGGCCGGAACCCGTTGGCGGGGTCCTCGGTGGTGATCCGGCACTGCAGGGCCACCCCACGCGTCCGGATGTCGCGCTGCTCCAGCCCCAGCTCGGCGAAGGAGTCGCCGCTCGCGATGCGCAACTGGGCGACCACGAGGTCGATGTCGGTGACCTCCTCGGTGACGGTGTGCTCGACCTGGATCCGCGGGTTCATCTCGATGAACACGTAGCGACCGTCGGCGCCGAGAAGGAACTCGACCGTGCCGGCGTTGACGTACCCGACGTGCTCGGCGAAGCGCACCGCGTCGGCGCACATCGCGTCGCGCAGCCTCACGTCGAGGTTGGGCGCCGGGGCGATCTCGACGACCTTCTGGTGCCGCCGCTGCACCGAGCAGTCGCGCTCGAACAGATGCAGCACGGTGCCGGTGCCGTCGGCCAGCACCTGCACCTCGATGTGCCGCGGTTGCACCACGGCCTGCTCGAGGTACAGCGTGGGGTCACCGAACGCCGCGTCGGCCTCGCGTTGCGCGGCTTCTAGTGAATCACGCAGTGTCGCAGCGCTTTCCACCCGCCGCATCCCTCGCCCGCCACCGCCGGACACCGCCTTGACGAATACCGGGAACCCGATCTGCTCGGCCGCCGCGGTGAGTGCGTCGAGGTCAGTGGTCGGCTCCGCTGAGCGCAGCGTGGGCAGGCCGGCATCCCGGGCAGCCGCGATCGCCCGCGCCTTGTTTCCCGCGAGGTGTAGCGCCGCCGCCGGCGGGCCGATGAAGGTGATGCCGTGCGCCGCGCACTCCTCGGCGAGCAGCGGGTTCTCGGAGAGGAACCCGTACCCCGGGTAGATCGCGTCCGCGCCGCACTCGACGGCGACCCGGACGATGGCCTCGTGGTCGAGGTAGGCGCGCACCGGGTGGCCCACCTCACCGATCTCGTACGACTCGTCGGCCTTCATCCGGTGCTCGGAGTTGCGGTCCTCGTGCGGGAAGACCGCCACGGTCTTCGCGCCGAGTTCGGTAGCGGCCCGGAAGGCGCGCACGGCGATCTCTCCACGGTTGGCGACGAGGATCTTACGGAACACGGGCGTCCTCCGAACGGGTGGCGGCGCGAGCGGACTAAACCCTAGTGAGGTAGGCGGATGACGTGCGCGCCTCGTCCGGTTTCCGGGCTTGTTCGGCGACGTCGGTACCACCGGGCACGACGGGCCGAGCCGGCGCCGCGACCTCCTCGCCTGTCGGTCGCCGTATGGCCGTTCTCGGTTCGGCCGAGCCTGGTCGGGCCTCGTGGGGAGGGCTGGTGCGGTGCGTTCCGCTCGGCGAGATGTCACGGAGTCGAAAATCTTAATGGCTCGAAGGTGTACCAATTGTTGTTCGGCAGCCCTAGCATCGCCCTCGTCGGCCACCATCGCCGGCCGCCCCGGGCCGGCTCTCACCCTGGAGCGTGCCCCGTGCCTGACGTCCACCTCTCCGACGACGAGCGCCAACTCGCCGATCTCGGCTACAAGCAAGAACTGAACCGCACCTGGTCAGGCTTCTCGAACTTCGCCATCTCGTTCTCGATCATCTCCATCCTCGCCGGGTGCTTCACGACGTTCGGCCAGGCGTGGAACAACGGCGGCCCGATCGCCATCTCCATCGGCTGGCCGCTCATCTCGGCCTTCATCCTCGTCATCGGGTTATGTATGTCCGAACTCGTGTCGGCCTACCCGACCTCTGGCGGCATCTACTGGTGGGCGAGCAAACTCGGCGGCGCCAAGGCCGGCTACTACACCGGCTGGCTCAACCTCATCGGGCTGGTCGCAGTGTGCGCCTCGGTCGCGTATGGAGCCGCCACGTTCCTCGACCTTGCACTGCTCTTTCTCAGCCCGGAGTGGGCCGCCGGCTACTCGCTCGGCCGGGTATTCGTGATCTTCGTCGTCATGCTCGCGCTCGTCGCCCTGCTCAACATCTTCGGCGGGCACCTCATGGCCATGCTGAACAACATCTCGGTCTGGTGGCACGTCGCCGGTGCGGCCTTCATCGTCGCAGTGCTCTGGCTGCTGCCCGACTCGCACATGAGCGTCGGCGACGTCTTCTCGATGCGAGTCAACAACAGCGGCGGCCTCGCCGGTGGTGAGACGAGCGGGCTCGGTTTCTGGCTCTACGTGCTACCGCTCGGTTTCTTGCTCACCCAGTACACGATCACCGGATACGACGCCTCGGCGCACCTCTCGGAGGAGACCCAGGGCGCCGCCGACGGTGCCGCGAAGGGCATCTGGCGGTCGATCTTCTACTCCGCGATCGGCGGCTGGGTGTTGCTGCTCTCGTTCCTCTTCGCGGTTCAGGACGCGGACGCCGTCACCGCCGGTACGGGCCCGGATGGCGCCTACATCGGTGCCGGCAGTGTCGCGGTGATCTTCGTGCAGTCCCTCGGCGCGAAGTGGGCCGGCGTGGTCCTGCTCGTCGCGGCGATCGGGCAATTTTTCTGCAGCACAGCGTGCATGACCTCGACGAGCCGGATGCTGTTCGCGTTCAGCCGCGACGGCGCTGTTCCGGGAGCGCGCTTGTGGGCGCGGCTCGACTCGCGCCGCGTGCCCGCCAACGCGGTCATCGTCTCGTCGGTCATCGCCGCGCTCATCACTCTTCCGGCGCTGCTCGAGGTGAACATCGGCACGGCGGAGGCGCCGATCATCGTGCCCACCGCGTTCTACGCCGTCGTCTCGGTGGCGGTCATCGGGTTGTATCTCGCCTTCGCCATCCCGATCTACCTGCGCTGGCGGGCCGGCGACACCTTCCGTCAGGGTCCGTGGAACCTCGGCACCAGGTGGCGGTGGATGGCGCCACTCGCGGTCGCTGAGATCGCGGTGGTCTCGGTGTACTTCATCTTGCCGTTCACCCCAGCCGCGAACCCGTTGAACGACTCGTTCGAGTGGAAGTTCGTCAACTACGCGCCGATCCTCACCGGCGGCACGCTGCTCGCGCTGTGGGTCGGCTGGCACCTGTCGGCGAAGAAGTGGTTCACCGGCCCCAAGCGGACCATCGACCTGCCCGAGGGCGTCAGTAGCGCCGATGAGATCGTGCTCGAGCAGCACGGCCAGACCGCGCACGGCGGCTCCGCACACGACCTCGGCCCCGGCGAGTCGCGCGGGTGACCGACGGCGAGCGTCCGGCGGGACGGCACTCGTGCCCGGTCGGTTTGTTCATTCACTGCCGTGGCACACGGCATACTGGAGGCGGTGCATCGCACCGAGTTGACAATTGAACAGCGTGAGAGCACCCCTCATGGGGGTGATCGGTTTCGACATTGGTCGTTCGACCAGCGGGAAGCGGGTCGAGGACGCACGGTCATCTCGTCAACGCTCCGTGCAAACCCATAGGTGCCAATTCCAAGAGCACCGACTTCGCCCTCGCCGCCTGAGCGAGCCCGAAGTCCGCTGGCCTAAGCATGATCTCGGCCTAGTCACCAGCGTCATTAAGAGATCTTGCTGCGCCGTCATGTCGGGGGACGGTGCGGGACTCCTTCTCGACTGGGCCTGTCAGGGAACGTGTGCGCGCGAGCCCTGGGGCCGAGAAACTCCCTAGCGCACTGCACCCGGAGAAGCCCTGGTCTGCTGTCAGTGGACGCGGGTTCGATTCCCGCCACCTCCACCATCGGCGCTCTCACGCTGTCAGTTCGCATCGACGGCCCGGTCTCGCAACCTGCGAGGCCGGGCTGTCGTCTGCTTCGGCTTGTCGGCGCGCATGGAGCGCTTGGAGCGTGGGCGGTCGCGGAGCAGGCCGGTTCGGCGTCCTTGCCGGTGTCACGGTTGAATCATCGCCATGCCGTCTGCGCCGTCGATCGCCAACTCCGTCACCGTCCGTCTCGTGCTCCCTGCTCGAGCCACCGCGGTCAGCGAGATGACCGGGCTCATCGAGCGAGAGGGTGCGGTAGTCACCGGGCTCGACGTCACCGCATCCGGGGCGACCAAGGTGCGGCTCGACCTCACCATGTCGACGCGGGACCCGGAGCACGCCGAGGCGGTCGTCGAGCGGATGCGGCAGGTCGACGGTGTCGAGGTCGGGAAGGTGTCCGACCGCACCTTCCTGGTGCACCTCGGCGGCAAGTTGTCGGTGGAGCCGAAGATGCCGATCCGCACGCGTGACGACCTCTCGCTCATCTACACGCCCGGTGTCGCCCGGGTCTGCGAGGCGATCGCCCGCAACCCGGATGACGCTCGGCGGCTCACCATCAAGCGCAACACGGTGGCGGTGGTCACCGACGGCACCGCCGTGCTCGGGCTCGGCGCTATCGGCCCGCTCGCCGCGCTGCCTGTCATGGAGGGGAAAGCCGCGCTGTTCAAGCGTTTTGCCGGCATCGACGCGTTTCCCATTTGCCTTGATACCACCGACACGGAAGAGATCGTGCGCACGGTCAAGGCGATCGCCCCGACTTTCGCCGGTATCAACCTCGAAGACATCTCCGCGCCGCGGTGCTTCGAGATCGAGGCCCGGCTCCGCGCCGAACTCGACATCCCGGTCTTCCATGACGACCAGCACGGCACCGCCATCGTCGCGCTCGCCGCGCTGCGCAACGCCCTGCGGGTCGTCGGCAAGCGGCTCGAGGACGTGCGTCTCGTCATGAGCGGGGCCGGGGCGGCCGGCACCGCCATCCTCAAATTGCTGCTGCACGCCGGTGCCCGGCACGTCGTGGTGGCCGACGTCGACGGCATCGTGCACCGCGAGCGCGCCGACGTGCTCTCGGGTCAGCATCCCAACCACACCTGGATCGCCGAGCACACCAACGCGGCGGGGATGACGGGAACGCTCGCCGAGGCGATGCGCGGCGCCGACGTGTTCGTCGGGGTGTCGGCACCGAACGTGCTCACCGAGGACGACATCGCGTCGATGGCCACCGACAGCGTGGTGTTCGCGATGGCCAACCCGGTGCCCGAGATCGACCCCGAGACCGCGGCACGGCACGCGGCGGTGGTGGCCACCGGCCGCTCGGACTTCGCGAACCAGATCAACAACGTGCTCGTGTTCCCCGGCGTGTTCCGCGGCCTGATCGACTCGGGCACCAAGCACGTCACCGTCGAGGTGCTGCTGGCCGCCGCCGATGCGCTCGCCGACGTGGTGCGCGACGACGAGCGCAACGCCACCTACATCGTGCCGTCGGTGTTCCACCCGGACGTCAGTACGGTCGTCGCCGACGCGGTCCGGGCCGCCGTCGGGCGATCCGGCGGCTGAGCGGGACGACACTCGTGGCGGATGACGCTGTCGACGGCGGGCCGCCGTCTCGCCGTCGACGCTGGCTGGTGGTCGCGGTCGTGGTGCAGTTGTTGGTGCTTTATCTCCCGCGTGGCGTCGCGCCACCGTCGTCGCTTTCGGGAGCTGACAAGATCGTGCACCTGCTGGTGTTCCTCGTCCCGGTGGTGCTGGCCCTGCGACTCCGGCGCGGCCGTGCCTCTGCGGTCGTGCTCGTGTTCGCTGGGCATGCGGTGCGCAGCGAGGTGTTGCAGGCCGGTGTGCTACCCGCCCGCTCGGGCGACATCTGGGATGTCGCCGCCGACCTGTTGGGCGTGTTCGGCGGCTGGTTGGCCTGGACGGCGGTGACCCGTCGCGGTCGCCATCCGGCATCGGCGGGTGGGGCCTGACCGGCGAGACCGCGGCCGGTCTCCTACGGACGTGGAGCCGTCGTCGCTGCCCGGCAACGCCAGTGGTGGGCGGTACGAGCGGCACCGACCCCAGCGACCGCTGTCGTCGCCGCCGTGGTCTGGTTACTC
This sequence comes from Dermatophilaceae bacterium, assembly GCA_051650465.1. GTDB lineage: Bacteria > Actinomycetota > Actinomycetes > Actinomycetales > Dermatophilaceae > JBOFLG01. Next base: position 12,297 of record JBOFJB010000450.1, read on the forward strand.
CAGTGCGCGCTGGTAGCCTTATCTACGTGCTGTGATGACGGGCGCTGGCCGCGCCCCCGGCGCGCAGGGTGCGCTCCGCTCCATCCCCATCCGGCCCGGCCAGTGACACCGACGTCGAACCGGCCGCTACGGACATTCCGTCCCGAAGACCCGTTGTACCTGCTGCTTCGCCACCGGCCGACGACGCGTCTGCTACGCACTCCCGATGACGAAGAACAGGTGAACTGCCGTGCCCAAGAAGGCACCCGGGGCCAAGAAGGCCCGATGGACCGCCGCCCAGAAGGCGGAGGTCCGCAAGACGACGAAGAAGCCCCATCGTGGGCAGTTTGGCGGGCCGCGAGGTACCACGACGTCGGCGCCGCCGTCGCGTTCTGGAGACGGTTCGGCCAAGCCGCCACGCAGCGAGCGGTCACCACGCTGGGACCGTGACGACCCACGTCATGAGGACCGCCACCGGCCGAGATACTCCGCGCTTGGCTCACAGCGTGGTTCGGCACCGACCTCAGGCACCGACCGTGGTCGCGCCCGGCGCGACGAGCGCCCGGCGTATCGACCGCACGACGAGCGTCCCCGTCGCGAGCGCGGCGACCGACCGGTCCGTGACCGTGAGCCTCGGGTGGCCGACCCGGCTCGCCGCGACCGCCACGAGGGTCGGCACGCCGACCGGGGTTCGGCGGGCTCGCCCCCGGCGCCCCGACTTGGCGACCGCACGGAACGCCGTTCGGCTGGCGGCCAGGCTGGTGAGCGTCGTTCTGGTGAGCGCCGGTTCGAGAGCCGCGGGGATGGCGAGCGTCGTTCTGGTGAGCGCCGGTTCGAGAGCCGCGGGGATGGCGAGCGTCGTTCTGGTGAGCGTCAGTTCGGCGGTCGCGGGGATGGCGAGCGTCGTTCTAGTGAGCGTCGGTTCGAGAGCCGCGGGGATGGCGAGCGTCGTTCTAGTGAGCGCCGGTTCGAGAGCCGCGGGGATGGCGAGCGTCGTTCTGGTGAGCGCCGGTTCGGTGGCCATCGTTCGGGCGAGCGTCGTGCGAGTGACCGCAGCACCACAGGCGACCGTCGCGCAGCCAGCCTGGCCGATCGTGGTGGCAGTCTCGGGTTATCGAACTTCGCGGAAGCCGAGGCGCAGCGTGCCGAGGCCGATACGTGGACGACGTACACGTCATCCGGTGGCGGCCCGCGCGAGGTCACCTCGGACAACGGGTTCGCCGCCGTCGGTCTCCCTGGACCCCTCGTCGACCGGCTGGCTCGTGACGGCATCGTCGAGCCGTTCCCGATCCAAGCAGCGACGATCCCGGACGCGCTTGCCGGCCGCGACGTGCTGGGTCGCGGTCGTACCGGATCAGGCAAGACGCTCGCCTTCGGTCTGCCCACGCTCTCTCGCCTGGCAGACCGCGACCGTCCGGAGCCGAAGCGGCCACGTGCCCTGGTGCTCGTGCCCACCCGCGAGTTGGCCATGCAGGTGAGCGACGCACTGCAGCCGTTCGTGCACGTGCTCGGGCTACGTCATCGCCTCGTCGCCGGTGGGCTGTCGTACGAGCCTCAGGTCAGTGCGCTGCGCCGCGGAGTGGACCTGCTGGTCGCTACTCCTGGCCGGCTCACCGACCTTCTGGAGCGCGGTGCGGTCGAACTCGGCGCCGTCGAGGTGGCGGTGCTCGACGAGGCCGACCATATGGCTGACATGGGCTTTCTCCCCGAGGTCACCGCCATCCTCGACGTGCTGCCTGCCGGAGGCCAGCGGCTGCTGTTCTCGGCGACCCTCGACCGCGGTGTCGACGGCCTCGTCGAGCGCTACCTCGTGGACCCGGTCACCCACTCCACCGACGAGGCGCAGGCCGCCGTCTCAACGATGAGTCACCACGTGCTCCTGGTCGCTCCACATGACAAGAAGGCGTTGACCGCCGAGCTCGCCGGTCGGCCCGGCCGGGTCGTCGTGTTCGCCCGCACCCAGCTCGGCTCGGATCGCATCGCCCGCGAGCTTCGGGACCGGGGCGTCTTCGCGGCGGCTCTGCACGGCGGACTCACCCAGGGCGTGCGCAACCGGGTACTTGGTGCGTTTCGCGACGGCCGGATGCCGGTGCTCGTCGCCACCGATGTCGCGGCGCGCGGCATCCACGTTGACGACGTCGGGCTCGTCGTCCAGGTCGACCCGCCGAAAGACCACAAGGACTACCTGCACCGTGCCGGCCGGACGGCACGAGCAGGGGAGCGAGGCGCCGTGGTGATGGTTGCGCTGCCGCATCAGCGCAAGATGGTCGCCGGGTTGGCCGAGGCGGCCGGAGCGGATGCGGAGACCGTGATGGTCGCCCCCGGAGACGCCACCGTCCGCGCCATCGGGGGCGTCCCACCGAGCGGTATCCCGGTGCCGGATGACGTCTGGCGCCCGGTCCTCGAGGGAGGTTCCCGGGTAGGTCGGCACAGTGGCCGACGGCCGGGTCGCCACGGGCGCCCGTCCGGGCCACGGTCGGGTGCTGAGCAGGGTCGTCGCTTCCGCGGGGCGGGCGGTCGCCGGGGCAGAATGGGGGAGTGAGCAACTCCCAGACCGCCGGGCGGCTCCTCGTCGCTACTCCGCGGATCGAGGCGGGAGTCTTCCGGCGCAGTGTGGTGCTCATGCTGCACCACGACCCAGGTGGCGCCCAGGGAATCGTGCTCAACCGCCCGATCGACGCCACCATCGACGCGGTGCTTCCCGGCTGGGAGGAGTACGCGAGCCAGCCCGCGACGGTGTTCCAGGGCGGTCCGGTGCAGTTGGACTCGGCGCTCGGCCTGGTCGCTGTGCCGGGCGACTCGCCGGAGCCCCACGGCGTGAAGCGGCTCTTCGGATCGGTCGCGCTCGTCGACCTCGACACTCCGCCGCCGCTCGTTGCCGACGAACTCTCCGCTCTGCGTATCTTCGCCGGGTACGCGGGCTGGTCGTCCGGGCAGTTGGATGCCGAGATCACCACCGGTTCGTGGTACGTAGTCGACGCGGAGAGCGGTGACGCCTTCACCGACGAGCCCGACAGCCTGTGGCGCCAGGTGTTGCGACGCCAGTCTCAGCCGTTGCGGTGGGTTGCCTGGTTCCCCGCCGATCCCGCTCTCAACTGACTCCTGACCCTGGCGTCTTTCCGTGGGGCGACCGGCTGATCCGCCGGAGTCGGCGCGTCTGCCGGCGGGCTGGCGGGCCCGTCACGGGCGACCGGTCCGCGTAGCATCGGGGGATGACGAAGCCGCATCTCTCCGTCGACGAGCCGGGTGCTCCCGGCGGCCCCGAGGAGCCGGGCGGGTCGCCGACCCGCACCGCCGTGCTGGAGCGCACCGAGACGATGCCCGAGGTGGCCGAGCCGGGTGATCATGAGCGCTTCGCTCACTACGTGCGGAAAGAGAAGATCCTCGAGAGTGCGATGTCCGGTGAGCCGGTGACGGCGTTGTGCGGGAAGGTCTGGGTACCGGGCCGCGACCCTAAGCGTTTCCCGGTCTGTCCGATGTGTCAGGAGATCATCGACGGGTTGCGCCGGGCCGAGGACGGTGGCGAGTAGGACGTAGCCGGTCGCCAGGGCAGCCGGCCATGTCGTGGCTGGCTCGTGGAATGAACGGTGCGTGAAACGGGCCGCAGGCGGGGACGCTCGATCGGGACTCGTCCGGGTGCAGGCAGCAACGGCAGCGTCGGGGTGATGGGGCGCCGGGTACCCGGAGCGGCACGGTCGGGGACGTTGGGGGCACCCGGGCGCACCGTCCCCGCCCGCGGGCTAGGGTGGCGCTCGCTCATGAGTACCTCAGCCGCCGGTCATCTGCCCCCCGCCTACCCCGGACGGGCCGCGTGGGGGACCGCTGCGAAACTCCGCGCCTGGCAGCAGGAG
>JBOFJB010000451.1:0-4507 GCA_051650465.1 Dermatophilaceae bacterium
GCCGAGCGCAACTTGAGCCGCCACGGGGTCTTCTCGCCGCGCGACACCAGCCAGTAGCCGTTGAACCCCAACGGGTTCTCGGTCGCGGTGTACCGCTCCCCCTCGGGGACCTTCAGTACCTTCGGCAGCCGCTGGTTCACTGGGCCGAGCGGCATCGACCTGAGCCGCTCGAGGCACGCCTGCGCGAGGTCGAGACTGACGTGCACCTGCTCCAGCAGCACCTCCAGCCGGGCCAGACAGTCGCCCGCGGTCCGCGTGACGACCCGGCCCGGTCCGCCGGGCGCGAACAGTTCGGCGTAGGCGAGGTACGGGTCGTCACGCCGCAGGTCGAGGTCGAGCCCACTGGCCCGGGCGATCGGCCCGGACACCCCGTACGCCCGGCAGGTGGCGGCATCCAGCACCCCGACCCCGCGGGTGCGGCCCTCGAGGATCTCGTTGCCGACGATGAGTGACTCCACCTCGGGAAGGCGAGCGCGCACAGCATCCACCGCCTGCTGCACCCGCCCGAGCCAGCCGGCTGGCACGTCCTCCTTGAGGCCGCCAACTCGGTTGAACATGTAGTGCATTCGCCCACCGGAGGCCTCCTCCATGACCGCCTGCAACTCCTCGCGCTCGCGGAACGCGTAGAAGATCGGCGTGATCGCGCCGAGTTCGAGCGGGTACGAGCCGAGAAACATCAGATGGTTGAGCACCCGGTTCAACTCGGCGAGCAGGGTGCGCAGCCAGACCGCCCGCTCGGGCACCTCCATGCCGAGCATCGCCTCGACGCCGAGCACCACACCGAGTTCGCTGGAGAATGCCGACAGCCAGTCGTGCCGGTTGGCGAGCACGGTGATCTGCCGATAGTCGCGCACCTCGAACAGTTTCTCGGCGCCGCGGTGCATGTACCCGATGACCGGCTCGGCGGTGACGACCCGTTCGCCGTCGAGCACCACCCTGAGCCGCAGCACGCCGTGCGTCGCCGGATGCTGCGGGCCGATGTTGAGCACCATGTCGGCGGTCGCGAGCCCACCGCCGCCGACCGCGATGTCGAGCGCGCGAGGGGCAGCGTCGGCGGGATCGGTCACCCGGCCAGTCTGCCGCACCGCCGCACCCGGCCTACCGGATGACGCGGCGCAACACCCAGCGGAACCCGCCGAGGCCAGCCGGGTCGGTGAGCGCCGCCACCGCCGATGACTGCGACAGCGCGGCAAGGTAGCCGGCTGGGTTGGTGCGGGCCTGATCGACGGGTGGTGCGGCGGCCGTCATCCCGAGCCCGTGGAGAGCGGCCCGCTGGGTGGTGAGCACGTCATACTCGAGCGAGTCGACGGCGACGTGCGCGGTGAGGTCGCAGGAGCCGTCCGGGATCGGGCTCGCCAGCAGCCCGTCGCGGTAGCCGGTCAGGGTGCCATCGGGTGGTCGCGCCGCCCGGGTGTGGCCGTAGTCGATCGCGACGGCGGTGCCGTTCGTCATCCGGGAGAGCAGCCCGGACCACGCCCGGTCACGCGCCAGCCCGACCTCGACTCGGCTGCCGGCCGGCAGGCCCGCGGCCGGCCAGTGCCGTTCGCACCACGACAGCTCTTCCGCCGACAGTGGCCCACCGATCGTCTCGGCGCCGGTCGTGGGGTCGACGCGCACCTCGGCCAGCACTCCGGGCCGGACCGTCTCGGCCACTGTGCACGGCACCACGTCGAGCCACTCGTGGGCGACGACAAGCGTCGGGTCAGGGTGCGCAAGAACGGCGTTCACCTCATCAGGCAGTGCCGACCCGCCCGGTGAGACCAGCCAGGCGGCATCATCCGGGATGTCGCATGGTCGGCTCACGATGTCGACCCCGGTGAGCCCGAGGTCGGGTTCGGCCGCCCGCAGACACCTGAGCAACTCGCCCCGGCCGGCGCCGAGGTCGACGACGCGGCGAGCGCCCTCCCGGTCCGCGAGCCGGGCCACGGCATCCGCGAACACCGCGCCGAGTGCCCCGTGGGTCGAGGTCGTGAAGTGCCCGGCCGGGCCCTCGGCGCGCCGGTAGAACCCGCCCGGTCCGTACAGCGCCTGCTGCCAGGCCGCGCGCCAGGGGAGGCTCGTCACCCCGCCGAGGCTAGCCGTCCAGGTCACCGCCACCGATGCGCCGTCCGGCGGCATCGTCGACCCGCTCGGACCGACCTTGGGCCGGTCCGGGGGTAGCGTGCTCGGTCGTGGATGTCACCTCACACCCCGCACGCCTCGCCGTGGGCGTGGTGGGTGCTGGGCGGGTCGGCGCCGTACTCGGCGCGGCCCTCGCCCGCGCCGGCCACCGGGTCGTCGGCGCCTACGCAGTCTCCGACAGCAGCCGATCCCGTGCCGAGGCGCTGCTCCCCGGGGTGCCGGTGCTCGCCGACGTCGCCGAGGTCGTGCGTCGTGCCGAACTCGTGCTGCTTGCCGTGCCGGATGACGCCCTGCCCGGTCTGGTCTCGGGGCTGGCGTCGACCGCTGCCTGGCAGGCCGGGCAGATCGTCGCGCACACCAGTGGGCGGCACGGCACCGCGGTGTTCGACCCGGCACGCGAGCGGCAGGTACTGCCGCTCGCGCTGCATCCGGCGATGACGTTCACCGGGACCGCGATGGACCTCGACCGGTTGCTCGAGTGCGTGTTCGGAGTCACCGCTGACGACGCGCTCCGCCCGATGGCCGAGGCGCTGGTCGTCGAGATGGGTGGCGAGCCGGTGTGGGTCGCCGAGACCGACCGGGCCGCGTACCACTGTGGCCTCGCACACGGCGCGAACCACCTGGTCACGCTCACCAGTGAGGCGCTGGAGGTGCTCGCCGCCGCCGGGGTGGCCGAGCCACGCCGGCTGCTCGGGCCGCTGATGCGGGCCGCGCTCGACAACGCGCTGCGCCGTGGCGATGCTGCCCTCACCGGGCCGGTCGCGCGCGGTGACATCGGTACCGTGAGCCGCCACCTCGACGTGCTCCACGAACGGGCGCCCGACGTACGTCCCAGTTATGTGGCACTCGCTCGGGCCACCGCGCTGCGTGCCCTCGACAGCGGGCGGCTGCGCCCGTCATCCGCCGAACCCCTGCTCGACTCTCTCGCTGACAGGAGCCCGGAGTGACCGCCTCCCGATCGGCCCGGACCGCGCCGATGACCGCGTCGGCACCGGCGACCGCGCCCCCGCTCGTGGCCCGCACCCGGCCCGAGTTGCATGCTGCGCGTGCGGCGCTGCCCAGCCGAGACGTCGGTGTGGTGATGACGATGGGCGCGCTGCACGACGGTCATGCCGAGTTGATCCGTACCGCCCGGGCCCGGCACGACCACGTCGTCGTCACGGTCTTCCTCAACCCGCTCCAGTTCGCGCCGACGGAAGACCTCTCCCGCTATCCGCGCACGTTCGAGGCCGATCTCGCGCTGTGCACAACGGCCGGTGTCGACGTCGTCTTCGTGCCCACGCCCGACGTCGTCTATGAGGGCGGGGACCCCGGCGTTCGGGTGTCGGCAGGCCCGCTCGGCGAGGTGCTCGAAGGCGCGTCCCGGCCCGGTCACTTCGACGGGGTGCTCACCGTGGTCGGCAAGTTGCTGCATCTCACCGCGGCCGGCAGCGCCTACTTCGGCCAGAAGGACGCCCAGCAGCTGCTCCTCATCCGCCGGATGGTGCGCGACCTCGACTTCCCCGTGGAGGTGGTGTCGGTGCCCACCGTGCGCGAGGCCGACGGGCTGGCCCTGAGCAGCCGCAACCTGTACCTCACCGACTCCGACCGTGAGGTGGCGCTGTGCCTGAGCCGGGCGCTGCGCGCCGGGGCGGATGCCGCCTCGTTCGGCCCCTCGGCGGTGCGGCGGGCAGCCCGCGACGTCCTGGTCGAGGAGCCGCTCGCACTCGTCGACTACCTCGTACTCGTCCACCCGCACACCCTCGCCGACGTGCCGGAGTGGTATCGCGGTGAGGCACTGCTCGCGGTGGCCGCCCGGGTCGGTACCACGCGGCTCATCGACAACACCCCGGTGCTCGTCGGGCCCGGCGGGGGCGCCATCGAGGTCTTCTCCGACGTGCCGCACGCCCGGGTCGACCGATGACGGGCAGCGGCCCGGGAGCGGCACCGGGTGGTTCTCCGCGGTTGGGTCGCCGGTCGCCGGGGCAGGTGGTGGTCGCGGTGCCGCGCCGGCTGGCCGCGCCGGAGCCAGGGTGGCGGGTGAGCGCCGACGTGGTCGTCGTGGGGTCGGGTATCGCCGGGCTGACCTGCGCGCTGCGGCTGCGCGAGCGGGTCGACCGGGTGCTGTTGGTCACCAAGACGGTGCTGTCGGCGGGGTCCACGGCGTGGGCGCAGGGCGGCATCGCGGCGGCGCTGCATCCCGAGGACACCCCGGAGGAGCACCTGCACGACACGCTGGTCGCCGGGGTCGGGCTGTGTGACGTCGAGGCCGTGAGCGCGCTGGTCACCGAGGGTCCGGACCGGGTGCACGAGTTGGTGGCGCTCGGTGCCGAGTTCGACCTCGACGACGACGGCGAGATCCTGTTGACCCGCGAGGGCGGCCACCACCGCGACCGGATCGCGCACG
>JBOFJB010000452.1:0-11034 GCA_051650465.1 Dermatophilaceae bacterium
CCGGCTCGCAGAACGACGTCACCGTCTCGGGCAACCTGCTCTACGTGTCCACCGACTCCCCGCGCAGCGACTCGTCGTGCATGTCGACGGACGGCGACCCGACCCGCCGGTCCGCGTGGGAGGGCATCAAGGTCTTTGATGTATCAGACCCACGCAACCCGAAGTACCTCACGGCCGTGGAGACCACCTGCGGTTCGCACACCAACACGCTGGTGCCGGGCCGGGGTGTCGATTACCTCTACGTGTCGAGTTACTCCCCCGCAGCGTCGCTCCCCGAATGCCGGCCGCCACACGACGCCATCTCGATCGTCAAGGTGCCGAAGTCGGCTCCCAAACTCGCTGCAGTGGTTGCGGTACCCAACCTGTTCCCCGACGGCGGCAACCCCGGCGGCACCGGCCCGACCGGCACGCCCTACTCGGACACCTCCGGCTGTCACGACATCACCGCCTTCCCGGCCCTGAAGATCGCCGCCGGCGCGTGCATGGGCGACGGTGTCATCATCGACATCGCCAACCCCGAGGCGCCCAAGGTGGTCGAGACGGTGCAGGACACCACCAACTTCGCCTTCTGGCACTCGGCCACGTTCAGCGCGAACGGGACCAAGGTCGTCTTCACCGACGAACTCGGTGGCGGCGGCGCGGCCACGTGCACTGATGACATCAGCCCGACCCGCGGCGCCAACGCGATCTACGACCTCGGCTCGGACCGGCAGCTCACTTTCCGGTCCTACTACAAGATCCCGCGCAACCAGTCGGCCACTGAGAACTGCGTCGCACACAACGGGTCGATCGTGCCGATCGCGGGCCGTGACGTGATGGTCCAGTCGTGGTATCAGGGCGGGGTCTCGCTCTGGGAGTTCACCGACTCACGAAAGCCGGTCGAACTCGGCTGGTTCGAACGCGGCCCGCTCGAGCCCGCGAACGTCGGTGGCTCCTGGTCGGCCTACTACTACAACGGGTACGTCTACAGTTCGGACATCCAGAAGGGCTTCGACGTGCTTCGGATTCGGGAGCCGAGTCTGCGGCCGGCCACCAAGGTCTCGCTTCGCGAGTTCAACGCCCAGTCCCAGCCGGTGTACCCCATCCGCTGACCGTTCCGGCCTCGGTCCCACTACCGGTCGGCCCGTCGTCCACCACGGATGACGGGCCGGACCTGCGTCGTCATCCGTGGGACCGTCCTCACACCGGGAGGCGATAGCGGGCCCCGCCGTCGAGCGGCTCGAGCAGCCCGTCCTCAACCAGCGAGGCCAGGCAGCGATCGACCTGGGCCGCGTCGGTGGCGGTGACCGCGGCACGCTCCAACTCTGCCCGGGCACGAGGACCGGCGCCTTCGCGCAGCAGTTGGAGCACGGCACCACGCACCTGTCGGTCGGTGCCGTGCCAGGCCTGGCTGCGCCGGCGGGGGCCGTCGTCGGGAGGGCTGCCTGCGGCCACCCACGCGCAACGGTCACGCACCGGGCAGTCGCCACATCGTGGGCCCCTAGCCCGACAGACCAGCGCCCCGAGCTCCATCACTGCCGCGTTCCACGCCGCAGCCTGGGCGTCGCTGTCCGGGAGCACGGATGACGCGAGCGCCGCCTCCCGCGCGGTCAGCGTCGGTGCCGCCTGAGCGCGCCCCTCCAGCACCCGGGCCAGCACCCGCCGCACGTTGGTGTCCACGACGACGGTGCGCCGACCGAACGCGAACGCGGCGACCGCGGCAGCGGTGTAGGCACCGACGCCGGGAAGCGCGCGCAGGGCCGCCTCCTCCCCGGGCACCACGCCGTCGTGACGTTCGACGATCGTGATCGCCGCCTCGCGCAGCCGCAGCGCCCGCCGCGGGTACCCGAGCCGCCCCCAAGCCCGGACCACATCGCCGGGCGGTTCGGCGGCGAGATCCCCCGGCATCGGCCAGCACGTCATCCACTCCTGCCACACCGGAGCCACCCGGGCCACCGGGGTCTGGTGCGACATCACCTCGGAGACGAGCACACCCCATGGTGTGACGGTCGGATGACGCCAGGGCAGCGGGCGGTGATTCGCCGCGTACCAGCGGGGCACCCGGTCGTGCAGCAGCGCGAGCGCGGCAGCCCCGACGACCGCGGGGTCGACGACCGCGGGGTCGACGGCCGCAGGCGCCATGGATGACACCGGCACACCGGCAGACGTGGCACGCTGGCGCACCATCAGGCGTGGCGTCGGCGCAGGGTCAGACATAGCGTTCGAGGATGCTCGACTCCGCCAGCCGAGACAGGCCCTCGCGGACCAGGCGGGCCCGGCCCTCACCGACGCCGTCGACGTCCATGAGGTCCTCGAGGTTCGCCGCGAGCAGTTTCTGCAGGCTGCCGAAGTGGCCGACCAGCCGGTCGACGATGGCGCCCGGCAGACGCGGGACCTTGGAAAGCAGCCGGTAACCGAGCGGGCTGACCGAGGAGTCGAGCGAGTCGCCGACCACGGTGAAGCCGATGGCCCTGGCTCCGGCCGAGGGGTCAAGCAACTCGGTGGAGTCGATCGCGGTGAGGTTGGCGACCGCCTCAGCCGGGGCGAAGGACCCACGCGCCTCGGCGAGATAGTCGCGGATGACGAGGCCTAGGTCGTCGGAGAGGCCGCCGGTGAGTTCCTCCAGTTGCAGGCTGAGCAGCCGCCCGTCGGTACCGAGTTGGACGACGTAGTCACCGATCTCGTCCTTGATGCGTCGCACCATCTCGAGCCGCTGGAGCACGTTGGCGACATCGCGGACGGTGACCAGGTCTTCGATCTCGAGCGCGGACAGGGTTCCCGTGACCTCGTCGAGCCGTGCCTTGTAACGCTCGAGCGTCTGGAGCGCCTGGTTCGCACGGGACAGGATGGCGCTGGAATCCTCGAGCACGACGCGGCGCCCGGCGACGTAGAGCGCGATGATGCGCATCGACTGACTCACCGAGACCACCGGGAAGCCGGTCTGCTTCGCTACGCGTTCGGCGGTGCGGTGTCGAGTGCCGGACTCGCTAGTCTCGATGCGGGCATCCGGGACGAGTTGGGCGGCAGCACGCAGGATTCGGCTGACGTCGCGGTCGGTGACGATAGCCCCGTCCATCTTGGCGAGTTCGCGCAGGCGAGTCGCCGAAAACTCGATGTCGAGCGGGAAGCCTCCGGTGGAGACCTGCTCGACGACCCGATCGCTACCCAGCACGATGAGCGCACCGGTCCGGCCGCGGAGGACGCGCTCGAGTCCGTCCCGTAACTCGGTACCTGGCGCGACCGCGGCCAACGTCGCGCGGAGGAGTTCGTCGTCAGTGGGAGCGGCAGCCACGAGCACCTCCTGAGGTCACGAACGGTTCACCCGACCAGAGTGGACGAGGCGGTCCACGGCATCCTAGCCAGCAGGCGGTGATTGGCCGGGTCGCGTTTGCGCCAGGATGGGTTCGCCACCACCGCGGTCCGGCATCTGCGGCGCGAGGCGGCCATGGCATCAGCGGGCCACCCCGCACAGACGACGGAGCCAGTCGTTGGCGTGGAGTACTGGCTGGTGGGCACCCGGTGACCACAGGACGGCCGGACCGGGCGACATCACCCTCGGCCGGGGTGACCATGACGGTCGTCGCGGGCCCGCACGACGGCTTCGAGCACCGTCCCGACTTCGACGACACCCATGCCCTCCGGCACCGGCCCTGCGCCGAGCACGCCAGCCGGAGTGACCGCCCGGGTAAAGCCGAGCCGGGCCGCCTCGGCGAGCCGGCGATGCGCACCGGCGACGGGGCGCACCTCACCGGCGAGCCCGACCTCGCCGAAGGCGACCGTGCCGGGTGGGAGCGGGCGGTCGGTGAGGGCACCAGCGAGTGCGAGCGCAGCGGCAAGATCGACGGCAGGCTCGCTGAGGCGGACCCCGCCCACGGTGGCGACGTAGACGTCGTGGTTGCTCAGCGGCGCCTCGGCGCGGCGGGCCAGCACAGCGAGCACCATGTCGAGACGCCGGGCGTCGACCCCTGAGGTGGACCGGCGGGGGCTGCCGCCGCCACCGGGCGCGACCAGCGCCTGGACCTCGGTCACCAGCGGACGCCGACCTTCGAGGGTCACCGTGACGCACGTCCCGGGGACGGCGACGGTGCGGCTGGAGAGGAACAGCCCACTGGGGTCGGCGAGCCCGACGATGCCGATGTCGGAGAGATCGAAGCAGCCAACCTCGTCGGTAGGGCCGAACCGGTTCTTCACCGCGCGGACCAGCCGCAGTCGGGAGTGCCGATCACCTTCGAACTGCACGACGATGTCGACCAGATGCTCGAGCACCCGCGGACCGGCGATCGCACCGTCCTTGGTGACGTGACCGACCAGCAGTACGGCGGCCCCGCGCTCCTTAGCGACCCGGATGAGGGATGCCGCGACCTCGCGCACCTGGGCGACGTTCCCGGCCGCGCCCTCGACCTCGGCACTGCACAGGGTCTGCACCGAGTCGACGACGACGAGGTGCGGGTCGAGCTGTTCGACCTGGGCGAGCACCGTGGCGAGGTCGGTCTCACTGGCCAGGTACAGGGTGCCGGCCATCGCCTGGATGCGTTCGGCCCGGGCCCGGACCTGCGCCGCCGACTCCTCGCCACTGACGTACAGCACCCGGCGCTCGCCGTCATGGCCACTGCCGGCGGCTCGAGCAGCGACGTCGAGCATCAGGGTCGACTTGCCGATGCCCGGCTCGCCGGCGACCAGGGCGACCGCTCCGGCGACCAGCCCGCCGCCGAGCACCCGGTCGAACTCGGGGACCCCGGTCGGTCGCGCCTCGGCCTGGCTAGCGTCGACCTCCCCGATGGGCACCACGGGACGCGCTGCGGATGCCGGAACGGTGCGCCCCGGTGGGCCGGACCCGACCTCGGCGACGGAGCCCCACGCCTGGCACTCGCCGCACCGGCCGACCCACTTCGCGGCCTGCCAGCCGCACTCGGAACACCGGAACGCGGCCCTCGGGCGGGAGGAACGCTTCGGAGACGCCGGCATGACGAGCACGCTAGCCAGGCCCACCGACATCCGGCCGGCTCTGCCGTTCGTCGTCTTACCGTTCCGCAGCGGACGCCGGCGCTGACGGCTCGTTGTGTGCGGTTCGCCGAATAGCCTCGTTGACGGCGTCCGAGAGCGAAAGGCCCCTGGTCTCCACCATCGTGAGGATGACGATCGTCGCGTCGGGGTCGAGATCCACGGTCACCTGCATGGGCACAGCATGCCGCGCGCTACACCGCAGTGGGACAGCGCTACCCGACCGATGTGGCGAAGCCGCGCCCGGTGCGCGGGGGCCGCCGACCGCCCGGGCCTGCGTCACCCCGGCGCAAGTCCCTCACAACGCCACGAACAGCACCGTGGGGTCCCGGACCGTAACGGCCCGGGACCCCACGGGTAGAGGATGCCGTCGAGCGGCCTGCCCTCTCGATCAACCGGCGACGACGTCCAGCCGGACGCTCGCCTGGACCTCGGGATGTAAGCGGACCAGCGCGGTGTGTGCGCCGACAGCACGGATGGGGGTGGGGACTTCAATCCGCCGTTTGTCGAGCTCGGGCCCGCCGGACGCCTTCACCGCGGCAGCGATATCCGCGGTCGACACCGCGCCGAACAGTCGGCCGCTCGACCCGGCATGCACGGCGACAGTGACCGAACCCGCCTCGAGGTTGCCCTTGATGGACCTCGCCTCCTCGAGCGACTTCACTGCCCGGACCTCGCGACCGCGGGCGAGCGCGTCGACCTGCTTCTGGCCGCCCTTGGTCCAGGCCGTGGCCAGGCTACGGCGGAACAGGAAGTTGCGGGCATAGCCGTCCTTGACGTCGACTACGTCACCGGCAGCGCCGAGGCCGGAGACCTCGTGGGTCAGGATCACCTTCATGGCTTCTCTTCTTTCGGTTGAACCCGCATGGGTCCCAGCGGGGCGTCGGAGCCGGACCCCATGCGTCGCATGGGCGAACTTCGTGCGGTCGTCGTATCCCGGCCAGCGCGACATCTCGGAGCGGGTCCGATGTGTCACGCTCGCAAAACGAGCGACGAGCCTCGTGAGTTGGGCTAGCGGGAGGAACTGGAGTACGGCAGCAGCGCCATCTCGCGCGCGTTCTTCACGGCGTTCGCGATGAGCCGCTGCTGCTGGACCGACACCCCGGTGACCCGGCGGGCGCGGATCTTGCCGCGGTCAGAGATGAACTTGCGCAGCAGCGCGACGTCCTTGTAGTCGATGTTCTCGACCTTGGCGGCCTTGAGTGGGTTGGCCTTCTTCTTCGGCTTGCGGATGACGGGCTTGGCCATCGTGGTGCTCTCCTTCTGTCAGCCATGACGGCCGACGGACGAGCCCTGGTCTCCCAGGGATGGTGGGGTAGTGCGTGGGGATGACGGCCGCACGGCGCTGGGGAGCGCGCGACGACATGTCGAGGGGCTTTGTCGAGGGGTTTAGAAGGGCGGCTCGTCGTAGGCCGGGGCCTGGCCCCAACCACCACCCTGCTGACCACCACTCTGCTGGCTACCACCAGGTGGGCCACCAGCAGGCTGGGCCGGTGACGGCTGGGGTGCCTGCTGGCCGCCCCATCCGCCCGAACCGCCACCTTGGGGGGCAGATCCGGTGGCCCACGGGTCCTGCTGCTGGCCGCCGCCGAAGCCGCCGCCGCCGCTGCCCCGATCGGCCTTGGTGACTTTGGCCGAGGCGTACCGCAACGATGGACCGACCTCGTCGACATCGAGTTCGACGACGGTGCGCTTCTCGCCTTCCTTGGTCTCGTACGAGCGCGACTTGAGCCGGCCCGTGACGACGACCCGGGTGCCCCGGTTCAAGGATTCGGCGACATTCTCGGCCGCGTCGCGCCAGATCGCGCAGCGCATGAAGAGTGTCTCGCCGTCCTTCCACTCCTGCGACTGCCGGTCGAAGGTGCGCGGCGTGGACGCCACGGTGAAGTTCGCGACGGCGGCGCCAGAAGGCGTGAACCGTAGTTCGGGGTCAGCGGTGAGGTTCCCGATGATAGTGACGGTGGTCTCGCCTGCCATGGGCTGGTCCCTTCCGAGTGAGGTCTCGTGTGGTGGTGGACCGTGGGCTCAAGCGCCAGGGCGCATGAGCTTGGTGCGCATGACCGACTCGTTGAGCCCGAGTTGCCGGTCGAGTTCCTTGGCAGTTGCCGGCTCGGCGGTGAAGTCGACCACGGCGTAGATGCCCTCGGCCTTCTTCTTGACCTCGTAAGCCAACCGGCGACGGCCCCAGACGTCGACCTTTTCGACAGTCCCGCCGTCCTTGGTCACGACTCCGAGCAACCGGTCGAGCGAGGGCTGGACGGTCCGGTCATCGAGCTCGGGATCGAGGATGACCATGAGTTCGTACTGACGCATGCGATAACCCGCCTCCTTTGGTCTGTGGCGGCCACGGTCCTTCCGTGGCAGGAGGGTATGCAGCCGCGCCGGCCCGGCTGCGGAGTTGTCCACAGGGCGCTCAGCGCAACTACTCCAGCGTACCGGCGCTCTCCCCGAGCACCCAATTCGGCATTCTCGGCGACCCGAGAGACCGGCCAGAGGCGCCCCCGGTGCGCTGCGGCGGCATCCGCGACCTTCGGCGCCGGGCTACGCGTCGGCGTTACCCGGCCGGCGCGGCCGGCGCGGGCGGTACTTGCAGCGTGGGCTGGGTGAAGGACGGCGTCGGCCTCGGCGGAGGCGGTTCCGTGCGGGTCCGGGTCGGACGAGGGGTTCGGGTCGGCTCCGGAGGGGGCGAGAAGGACGGTGGCAGCACCGTCGGGTCGTCGCCGTCGGGGCTGGGCTCGTCTGGCACATCAGGCTGGCTCGGCGGGTCGAAGTCGGGCTCCGGGTCGAAGTCGGGCTCCGGGTCAGGCGGTGGTGGCGGCGGGTCGGCGTCGCGGTTGATGTTGGCCGGCTCCGGGAAGTCGATCTCCTCGGTGCCGTCGAGCGCGGCCTCCATGTAGGCGGTCCAGATGCGGACGGGGAAGGTGCCGCCGGTGATGTCGCCCGACACGGGCAGGTCCTCCATCGGCAACTCCTGGCCGTTCTCTCCGACCCGGTACAGACCGACGGCAGTCGCCAATTGCGGCACGTAGCCGTCGAACCAGGCGGAACGGAAACTCTCAGACGTCCCGGTCTTGCCCGCGGCCGAGCGGTCGAGATTGCGACTGACGTAGCGGGCCGTGCCATCGTCGACCGGAGCCCGCATCGCGGTGATGACGTCCGCCATGAGATCCCGGTCGAAGACCTGGTCGGTGCGCGGTACGACGTCGATCGGCGGTGCGGCGTTGGCCTCGGGGAACCGGATCTGCTTGACCAGATACGGCTCTGCGCGTACGCCTTCTGCAGCGATCGTCGCGTAGGCGTTGGCCATGTCCATCACCGTGACGTAGTCCGTGCCGAGCACATTGGCCATGTTGCCCTCGAGCGCGCTCCGCACGCCAGCATCCTCGGCTGCCTTCTTCGTCTTCTCGGGTCCGGTCTCGATGTTCAACTGGGCGTAGACGGTGTTGACGGAGTCCTCGGTTGCTTTGATGAGATTGATTCGGCCGAAGGAGTCGGCGTCAAAATTGTTCACCCGGCCGCGTCGCTCGTTCTCCGTAGCGCCATCCGAGCTGGCGAACTCGTCGAAGAACTGTGGGCTTTCGCCATCGAATCGGGAGCGCAGGCTGACCTCCTCGCTCTGCAGGGCAGCGATAAGGGTGAAGATTTTGAACGTCGATCCGGCCTGCATCTTGTCCTGGGTGGCGCTGTTCTGTGGGCGAGCAGCGAAGTCTCGCCCGCCGTACAGCGCGACGACGGCGCCGTCACCCGGGGTGATCGATACCAACCCGGCCTGGATGTCCTTCTCCGTCGGCCGCTGCTTGGCGATGGCGTCGATGGCCGCGCGTTGCTTCGCGAGGTCGATGGTCGAGACCACCCGCAGGCCGCCGCGCTGGATGTCGTTGTCGGTGAGTTTGTGCTTGCTCACCAACTCCTTCTTGACGAGGTCGACGGTGTAGCCGACGACACCGCCGCGGAAAGGAGGCTTGTAGGGCTTGAACGACGTCGTGGGGAACGCCGCCTTCGATCGTTCCGCCGGGGCGAGCCAGCCTTCGTCGACCATGGCGTCGAGCACGAAGCCGGAACGTTCGGCGGCGTTGGCTGTCTGCTCCTCACCGAGACCTGGGTCGTATATCGACGGCCCGCGGATGACGGTCGCGAGGAACGCTCCCTCGGCGGGGGTGAGAGTGTCCACTTCCTTGCCGAAATAGGCCTTGCTTGCTGTCTTGATGCCGTACGCGCCGCGGCCGAAGTAGATGGTGTTGAGATAGTTCTCCAGGATCTCCTGCTTGGACTGCTCCTGGCCGATCTTGACCGCGAGCAGAATCTCGCGAGCCTTGCGCTGGATGGTGCGGTCGGAGGTGAGGAAGTAGTTCTTCACATACTGCTGAGTGATGGTCGAGCCGCCCTGGGTGGCCTCGCCGCCCTTGACGGCGACCCAGACCGCACGAGCGATTCCGGTGGGCGAGACCCCGCTGTTCTCGTAGAAGTCCTTGTCTTCGGCGGCCAGGAAAGCGTTCTGAACGTGTTCGGGTACGCGGCGCACATCGATAGACTCCCGGTTTCCCTCGGGGTCGGAGAGCCGGGCCATCTCGGTCTTGCCGTCCGCGAAGTACACGATCGACGCCTCGGCGGTGGCGCTCTTGTTGGCATCGGGGACGTCGACCAGCGCGTAGGCGATGCCGATCCCGACGATGCCGAGCAGCATGCCGACCACCGCGGCCCAGCCAGCCCGACGTAGCCAGATGCGCCACCATGCACGTCGTGGTCGCGCCGCCGTGGCAGGTCCGGATGGCG
Source organism: Dermatophilaceae bacterium (assembly GCA_051650465.1). GTDB lineage: Bacteria > Actinomycetota > Actinomycetes > Actinomycetales > Dermatophilaceae > JBOFLG01. The sequence goes on from JBOFJB010000452.1 coordinate 9,754, forward strand.
GCTGGTCGACTCGGGTGCCGGACTCGGCACTAGTGCGGGGCGCTCCCTGACTCATGCTGCCTTCTGCCTCGGTGATGGTGGCGGAGATTCGTGGGCCACGCCGGACGGCGTGGGCGGGCACCGTTGCTCTCATCAGTATGGCCCGGACAGCCGCCGGGAGATGAAACGGTGGAGACCGGCCATCCGTGCCCCGGCATAGATCGCCGGTTGCGATATATCGAGCAGATATATCGCTGTGTTACGGTCGGTTCATTGTCGTCATCCGGGTATCGGTCGCGCCCCGTCCGGTGATGCCCGCCGATCCGAGGAGGTAACCGTGGCCACCCGCCGTGCCCAACTGCTCGAGTTCGCGGTTCTCGGCTTGCTCCACGAGGGCCCGACACACGGCTACGAACTGCGACGTCGGCTGAACTCGGCGCTGGGGCCGTTTCGGGCGCTGTCCTACGGGACCCTCTACCCGGCGCTGCGGGGACTGCTCGACCGCGGCCTCATCGCGGAGAGCGCCGATGAGGCACGAGTCACCGGGCGCCGCCCACGCGTGGTCTACGAGTTGACCGCCATGGGCAAGGAACATTTCGCCGACCTCGTCGCCCGCTCCGATGCCTCGTCGTGGGAGGACGACGGGTTCAACGTACGGTTCGCGTTCTTCGCCCGCACGGAGCGCGAGGTACGCATCCGCATCCTCGAAGGGCGACGCTCGTGGCTCCAGGATGACCTAGACCGGGTCCGCGAGCGCTCCCGCCGCAGACGCGAGCGGTTCGACGCGTACACCACAGCGCTACAGCAGCACGGCGAGGACACCACCGAGCGCGAGGTGCGCTGGCTCAGCGAACTCATCGATGCCGAGCGGCGTCATCCCAACGACCCTGGCCCGCAGCCCTAGGGCATACGGTGCGCCACCACCAGGCGCGCCGGCCACCTGATCTGACCCACAATTCGCCCCCGTCCGACCACCATCACCAGGAGTGTCTCCCATGGGTTCCATCCGTGTCGCCATCGTCGGCGTCGGCAACTGCGCGTCCTCGCTCGTCCAAGGCGTGCATTACTACCGGCATGCTGATCCGTCCGCCACCGTCCCCGGCCTCATGCACGTGCGGTTCGGCGACTACCACGTGCGCGACGTCGAGTTCGTCGCCGCGTTCGACGTCGACGACAAGAAGGTCGGCAAGGACCTCGCCGAAGCCATCAACGCCTCCGAGAACAACACCATCCGGATCGCCGAGGTGCCGACCACGGGCATCGTCGTCCAGCGCGGCCACACCCTCGACGGCATCGGCAAGT
>JBOFJB010000453.1:0-3300 GCA_051650465.1 Dermatophilaceae bacterium
CGGCGAGGTGCCGCTCGTCGAGCGGGCCGGGGTCGACGACGACCGCCTCGGCGGAGCCCGGCTCGACGAGCACCCACGTGTTGGTGCCGTCGAGCGTCATCGGCCCGGGGTTGGGGGCGAGCACACAGTGCGCCCGCGCAGTGACGGCGCCGCCAACCCACGGGGCTCGGGTCGACTCCGGCGGCTGCGTCGTCATCCCGCCGAGTATGCCGCCGCCCCACCGAACCGGCGAACGGGACGTACCTCCACCACCCGGTCACCACCGCCTGTTCGCTGGCTCCTCTAGTCAGGGGAACTCGGTGCGGAGGGTGGGCGTGCCGTCAGCCGTGATGACGAGGCGCGGCTCGATACGGATGACGGCAGGCCGATCGGCAAGGAACTCCTCGACCGAGCCGAACCGGGCCGCCTCCTGCAGCGACACCACGGTCGGCGGCAGCATCCGCACCGCGCCGGCCGCGTGTCGGCGCAGCAGGTCGGCCGGGCGCACCCACTCGCTGGCGTCGGACTCCCCGCTCGTCCCCCGCGCGGCCTGGCCGGGCGGCATCCGGGCTGCGAGGATCCATGTGTCGAACCGGCGCGGCTCGAAGTGCGGTGTCACCCAGTGCCCGCGAGCGCGCAGTTCGGATAGCGCCAGCCGCACCCCGCACTCCTCCGCGACCTCGCGCACTGCTGCCGCCGTCCGCGCCGCGGCCTCGTCGACCGACGCGTGAAACGCCGCGGCCAGACCGGCCGCGGCAGGGTCGGCCGCCGCAGGATCGGTCGAGTGGTCGACCGGGTCGACCGCACCACCCGGGAACACGTACGTCGACGGCGCGAACGCCATCGTCGGCACCCGCCGCTGCACGAACACCTCGACATCGGGCACGCCCCCGGCCCCCCGCGCAGCCGCGGATGATGCGTGGCGCACGAGCATGACGGTCGCCGCCGGACGCGGGACAACCGTGGGCCGCCCCGCCGCGAGCCACTCCAGCGCGGACCGGCGCCGCGCGACGACAAGCGGGACGTCGACGACGCGCGGGACGTCGACGACGCGCGGCTCAGTCACGCACGTGGACGATGACCTCGACCTCGACTGGTGCCCCGAGCGGCAGCGCCACCACGCCGACGGCCGAGCGGGCGTGCCGCCCGGCATCCCCGAACACCTCGCCGAACAACTCACTCGCCCCGTTGATCACCCCCGGCTGCCCGGTGAACGACGGGTGCGATGCGACGAAGCCGACCACCTTGACCACCTGTTCGATGCGGTCGACATCGACGACGGACCCCACCGCCGCGATCGCGTTCAGCGCGCACACCCGGGCGAGTTCGGCGGCCCGTGCGGGCGTGACCAACCCTGCGCCCTCCCCGACGACGCCCGGTTCCACCAGCGTGCCGTCGACGACTGGCAGTTGACCGGACACGTAGACCCTCGACCCGTCGAGCACGGCCGGCAGGTAGGCCGCGACCGGCGGCACCACGGTCGGCAGCGACAACCCCAGCGACGACAACCGCTCGGCGACGCCCACCGTTCAGCCCTTCGGCCGCTTGAGGTAGGCGACGAGGTTACCCTCGGGCATGGCGAGGACCTGGACGAGTTCCCAGCCGTCGTCACCCCACTGGTCAAGGATCTGCTTGGTCGCGTGCACGATCAGCGGAACCGTCGCGTACTCCCAGTTCGTCATGGCCGACACCCTAGTCCCGCCGCACGGCCCGGCTACGGTGGCGGCGGTGAGCGACGCCGATACCTCCCTCTTCGACCGGCCGGCCCGGCCGCCTGACCGCACCGAGATCACGGGGCCGGCCAGCACCGACGTCTACGACGTGTACGAGCCCGACCCGGGACGCGCGCGTCACCTCACCGTCGCTCTGGTGCACGGCGGGTTCTGGCGCGAACGGTACGACCGGGCTCACCTGGGCCCGCTCGCCGGGGCGTTGGCCCGCGACGGCTTCCACGTCGCCAACCTCGAGTATCCGCGCACGGGGATGCCGGGCGGCGGCTGGCCCGGAACGGCCCGTTCGGTGCTTGCACGGCTGGAGTCGGTACACGCCGACACCGGCCTTCCCGACCGGGTCGTCCTCGTCGGCCACTCGGCCGGCGGGTATCTCGCGCTGTGGGCCGCCTCCGCGGACCGCGCCCCGTGGCTCACCGGCGTACTCGCCCTCGCGCCGGTGGCCGATCTCGCCACCGCCGATCGGCTCGGACTCGGCGACGGCGCCATCCGCGAGTTCCTCGGCGGAGCGCCGGACGGTGCCCCGCAGGTGTGGGCCGCCGCCGACATCGCCCGGCAGCGGCTGACCACCCGGACGGTCCTCGTCATCGGGGACGCCGACGACGTCATCCCTGCCGAGGTCAGCGATGCCTACACCGCGTCGCGTACGCCCGCTGAGCCGTTCACGTCATCCGTTGCTCGGGATGCCGACCATGCCGACCTCGTCGACCCGGTGAGCCGGGCGTACCTGTTGCTCCTCGCCGAGGTGGAGGAACTCACCCTCCGCCCCCACTGACCGCGACCTCGCGGCGTCCGGTGCGGTGGTTGGCTGGCACTCCGGACCGCCGGAACTACGCTGGACGACGTGCCATCACCAGACCTCACGTCCCGACTCGAGGGGGTCCGCCTGCACGTCGTCACCGGTAAGGGCGGGGTCGGCAAGACGACCGTGGCCGGCGCCCTCGCGCTCGCACTGACCCGCCAGGGTCGGCAGGTACTGCTCATCGAGGTCGAGAACCGCCAGGGCATCAGCCAGCTCTTCGACGTCCCTCCGCTCGGTACCGCCGAGGCGCGCCTGGTCAGCGACGACTCCGGCGGTGAGCTCTGGGGACTGTCGATCGACGCCAAGGCGGCTCTGCTGGAGTACCTGCAGACGTTCTACCGGCTCGGCCGGGCCGGCGGAGCGCTGGAGCGGCTCGGCGTCGTCGACTTCGCCACGACCATCGCTCCCGGTGTCCGCGACGTGCTGCTCACCGGCAAGATCTATGAGGCAGTCACCCGCACGTCCGGCCGCCGCCGGGGGCGTGGCGGGCTCGTCTGGGATGCCGTGGTGCTCGATGCTCCACCGACCGGCCGGGTCGCCCGCTTCCTCAACGTCAACACCGAGGTCGCTGGACTGGCGCGAGTAGGTCCGATCCACAGCCAGGCCCAGGCGATCACCGGCATGCTCACCGACGGCCGGAGTGTGGTGCACCTGGTCACCCTGCTCGAGGAGATGCCGGTGCAGGAGACCGCGGATGCCGTGGCGGACCTCGGCGCGTCCGGCATCCGGCTCGGCGCGGTGGTCGTCAACCAGGTCCGCGAGCCGCTCGTCGACGAACGCGCCCTGGCC
>JBOFJB010000454.1:0-4245 GCA_051650465.1 Dermatophilaceae bacterium
TGGGGGAGGTGTTCGCCCAACTGGCTGCCGACTCTCGAGCGGCGACCACCGAGGCCGTCGTCCGCGGTGACGTTCGCGGGGTCGCGTTCACCCGGAGCGGTCGCACGGTCGCCTACCTCTGGTCCACGGGTGAGCCGGCACAGCCTGGCACGGCGCTGACGCTCGAGGCGCTGACGCCGGGCACGTCGGCAGGCGACACCATCGGCGCTGTACCGGTTCGCGTCGTTGGCGCCACCTCGGCGGCAGGACTATGGAAAGGCCAACAGTGACGACAGTGGACCCCCGGCGTTTGGTGTTCGTCGGTGGGCTGCACCGCAGTGGCACCACACCGTTCGCCCGGCTACTCGCCGATCACCCAGACGTGTCCGGGTTGGGCGGCACGGGTGTGCGTGAGGATGAGGGTCAGCATCTTCAGCGCGTCTATCCGAAGGCGAAGGTCTACGGCGGTTCTGGTCGCTTCGCCCGGGACCCTCGCGCGCACCTCACTGAGAGTTCGGATCTGCTCACCGAGGGTGCGCCACAGGCCATGCTCGATGCGTGGCTGCCCCACTGGGACAACCGTGCTCGACTCCTGGTCGAGAAGTCACCGCCGAACCTGATCATGGGCCGCTTCCTTCAGGCGGCCTTCCCCGGCTCGGCGCTGATCGTCGTGGTGCGGCATCCGGTGACGGTCGCGTTGTCGACCAAGAAGTGGCGCAGTTTCGTCTCCGGCGACCCGCGCCGCTTCGAGACGGTGAACCGGCTGGTGGAGCACTGGCTCGTCGCGCACGACATCCTTGCCCGTGACCTCACTCAGTTACCGCGGGCGATGGTGGTGCATCACGAGACGCTCGTGTCCCACCCTGCGCCGGAGTTGGACCGTGTCCGTGAACTGTTGGGCCTGGATGCCGCTCACCCGCTTCCTGCGCTCTCGGGATCGCACGGTGCGGGCTACGAGGTGTGGTGGGACGCGATGCGCTCGCCGCTGCGGCCCGGCGGGTGGCAGCGGCGTCTTGTCGAGCGCCGCCACGCCGAACGGGTCGCCCGGTTCGGCTACGACATCGGAGATCTCGGTACCCACCACCCGGTCGGGTCTGACCCGCACGGACTCCGCGACTGAGGGGTCGCCTGGCGCGCGGCGAACCACAGACCGACGGGGCGGCTCAGGGCACGGTCGGGTCGGTACCGGTGGTTGGGTCCGTGGGCGGTGCTGTGGTGGGCGGTGCTGTGGTGGGCGGTGCTGTGGTGGGCGGTGCTGTGGTGGGCGGTGCTGTGGTGGGCGGTGGGGCCGTGGTCGGTGGCGCGGTGGTTGGCGGGGCCGTGGTTGGCGGCGCGGTGGTTGGTGGGGCTGTCGTTGGTGGGGCCGTGGTGCTCGGCGGAGCGGTGACGGTCGGTGGGCGCGTAGGTGTAGCGGTCCGGGATGGTGTCGGCGTCCGGGTCGCCGGTGCGGTGGGCGAAAAGGTGGGCGAGCGCGTCGGTGTCACCGGGGTACCGGGACAAGCGGCCGCGGTCACCGCTTCGGCGTTGTCGACCAGGTCGCCCGCAGCGGCGGCCGCATCGGACGCTGCGCTCTCAGCGCTGGAGATCTGGTCGGCCGCGCCGGCAAGGGTCGCTCGTGCGTCGCTGATCGCGGCGGCCTCCGCCGGGGCGGGCGTCCGCGAGCCCGCAGACACGGCCGATACCAGACGGGTCAGAGTGCGCTCGCCGCGCGCGTGGAGCGTCGAGCGGGCCTCATTCCGGTCTCGGACGGCGTCGGCTGCTGACGCGGTCCGCGCGGCATTCCCGCGGGTCGAGGTCAGCGCTCCGGCGACGGCAGTGCATGACTTCTGCGAACCGAAGGCACGCCCGCGAAGCGTGGACACGCCAGCGCGAGTGTCTGCCAATGCGTCGGCGAGCTCGGGGAGGGCCTCGCGGGAGGTGGGCGCCTGCGCCAGGTCGCGGAGGTTGCGCGAGAGTTCGTCGAGTTCCTCGCTGACGGTTGACGTCGCTGCGCCGAGCGCGGCGGCCGCAGAGCCATCCGAGGTCGAGGTGCTGCTCTCCGTCGGAGCGCCCAACGATGTCCAACTCCCATCGAGTCGCTCATCGTCTCTCGACGATGAGCACCCGATGAACGAGGTCGCTACTGCCACACCGACGGCAGCCGTTGCCGCAAGCCGAGTGGCAGTGGTCCCGGGCATGAGTCGCCGCACGTGAAGACTGGTCACCGGGCTGTCCTTCCTCCGTCGCTGTCGCGGACCACCCTGCTGGCGCACCCGGACTGCCGTCGTCCTACATCATGATCGACGGATCATGTCACGGGGATGCCCAGCGCGGTAGCGCTGAGCTCGTGGCCACGCTGCCGCGCCGCGCCGCGGGCACCGGCTGTTCGGTGTCCGGCGCGGTCCGACTCGCCGCGCACCGACGACGTGGCAGCCGACGCCGGTCACCGGCACCGCGACCATGCAGGTCGTCGAACAGGAGGCGCACCTGATCAACAGGCGGTCGCAGCGATGCCCTCAGCGGTGCCGACGAGGTCGCTGGCCGTGGCGACGGCGCCGCCAGCGGCAGCGCCGCTGCGGGAGATCTGTTCGGCCGCGTTCGAGAGTGCCGTCCGTCCCGCCACGACCGCCGCGTTCTCGTCGGGTGACGCTGTGCGTGAGCCGCCGGACACGGCCGTCGTGAGCCGCTCGAGGGTGGCTGAGCCGCGGGTCCGGAGCGCTGAACGCGTGGTGTTCTTGGCCCGGACGGTGGCCGCCGCGGCGGTGACGCGGGCAGCATCCGATCTGGTGGACGACAGCGCCTGCGCGACGGCGGAACACGATCGCGTCGTGCCGTAGGCGCGGTCGCGGAGCGTCCTGAGGTCGGCACGGGCGTCGGCCAGCGCGTCGCTCATGGCCGGCATCGACTCGTGTGAACTCGGTGCCTGGGAGAGGTCGCGCAGGTTGCGGGCGAGTTCATCAAGTTCGCGACTAACGGCGGCCGGCACCGTCTCGGACGGTGTGGCGTTCGTCGAGTTGCCCGCTGGCGCAGGGGAACTCACGCTCGGAGACGGGATGGATGACCACCGGCCGGTGACCTCAGGGGCGCCGTTGCCCGTGGCACATCCCGCGACGGTGAACACGGCGACGGTGAAGGCGGCGAGGACCGCGGCTGCGGGTTTGGCCAAGGATCGGTGGTTCACCTGATGTGCTCCCTCCCGAGGTTCCCCCACCGATCGCGACGTTCGGCCTGCACGGGCCTTGGCCCGTCGTTACCATGGTGCTTCCGATCATGCCACGTAGCAGGGGTGCGATCGGGTCGGTTCGGGCAGGTGCCCGCCGGCAAGAGCCGAGGTCGGTGACCCGGCGGCGGTGGCAAGCAGGGACGGAGCGTCAATGTCATCCTCGGCAATGCTGCGCAGGGCCATCAGCCCGTTGCGCCCGGTGCTGCGGCGCGGCGTGAGGATGACGCCCGGATATCTCGTCGTCGGTACCAAACGCGGTGGCTCCACTTCGCTCGCCGACTGGATAGCGCGGCATCCTGAGGTCGCGCCGTGTCTCTCGCCCAAAGGGACTCACTACTTCGATGTGAACTGGCACCGGGGCGAAGCATGGTTTCGGTCGGCGTTTCCGAAGCCTGCTCCGGGCACGAAGATCACCGGCGAGGCGAGTCCCTACTACATGTTCCATCCGCTGGCGCCCGAGCGCATCGCGGCGACGCTGCCCGAGGTCAAACTCATTGCGTGCCTACGCGACCCCGTGGCGCGCGCCTGGTCGCACCACGCCTACGAGGTCACCCGAGGCCATGAGGATCTCGGTTTCGAAGAGGCGCTGGATGCCGAGGCGGGGCGGCTTCGCGGCGAAGAGGAGCGGCTACGCTCCGATCCCGGGTACGACAGTTCGCACTGGCGTTTCCATGCTTACCAGCGGCGCGGCCACTACGCCGAGCAGATCCGTGCGCTGCATCGGGCGGTGGGGGCCGAACGCGTGCTCGTGGTGCAGAGCGAGCGGCTATTCGCCGACCCGCAGACCGAACTGGCTGCGGTTTGGCAGTTTCTCGGGTTGGCGCCGTTCGTGCCGGAGGACGTGCGCCCGCAAAACGCGAACGCCCCGTACGGCTCGATGCCGGAGCATCTCGTGGCACGGCTACAGGAGTACTACCAGCCACATAACGACCAGTTGGCCGCGATCCTCGGTGCCGAGGTGCGCTGGCCAGGGCCGGCCCGGACCTGACCTGGTCGTTCGACCGTCATCCACCTTCACCCCACGATCGGGAGCACCGACATGGAGATCATCGACTACCTCCGCA
>JBOFJB010000455.1:0-2241 GCA_051650465.1 Dermatophilaceae bacterium
CGTGGTCACCGCCAACGCGGCCCGGCCGCGAGCCACCGGGCGGGTCCGTCCCGTGGTGCCGGTGGTCGACCACACGCGGCAACTCACCACAAGCGGGGCGCCCACCGAGCCGGCGAGCCGGACTCCCACGAACTGAGCATGCACCTCGGGTCGTCGTGCTGCGGGCCGGCCTGGTTCACCCGCCGATCGCGGACATCGGGCGGTCAGGCTGGAGGAAGTCGGGCCGGTCGATACCGTGACCCGCCTTCTTCGCCCACATCTCGGCGACCACGATTTCGGCCAACTCGGCGTCGGTCGCGCCGGCCCGTAACGGGCCGCGCAGGTCGACCTCGTGCCGGGCGAAGAGGCAGTTGCGCACCTGGCCATCCGCGGTGAGCCGGATCCGGTCGCAGGCACCGCAGAACGGGGCGGTGACACTGGCGATGACGCCCACGGTCTGTGGTCCGCCGTCGACGAGGAACAACTCGGCTGGTGCGCTGCCACGCTCGTCAACCGAGGTGAGTTCGAACCGTTCGCCGAGACGCTGCAAGATCTCGGCCTGCGGAACCATGAGGGACCGGTCCCAGGAGTGCTGGGGGTCCAGCGGCATCTGTTCGATGAACCGCAACTCGTAATCGCGCGCTAGGCACCAGGCGAGCAGGTCGGCGACGCCGTCGTCGTTGACGCCGCGCATCGCGACGGCGTTGACCTTCACCGGGACCAGCCCCGCGTCGGCAGCAGCCTGGAGTCCGGCGACGACGTCGTCGAATCGGTCGCGCCGGGTGAGGCCGGCGAAGCGCGCAGGGTCGACGGTGTCCAGACTCACGTTGACCCGGTCGAGCCCGGCGTCGGCGAGTGGCGCGGCGAGTCGGTCGAGGCCGATGCCGTTGCTGGTCATCGCGATTCGCGGCCTGGGGTCGAGGGCCGCGATGCCGCGCACCACCTCCACGAGGCTGCGCCGCAGCAGTGGCTCGCCGCCGGTGAGCCGCACGCTGGTCACCCCGAGACCGACCATCACCCGCACGAGGCGCACCAACTCGTTGTCGGTGAGCATCTCGGGCTTGGCGAGCCAGTCCAGGCCCTCCGCCGGCATGCAGTATGTGCAGCGCAGATTGCACCGGTCAGTGACGGATACGCGCAGATCCCGGCCCACCCGACCGAAACGGTCGAGCAGGCGCGGCACGGGTCGGGCGCTCATCGAGTCCAAATCTACGACGGATAGCGTGGTGGGGTGGTGCGTCGGCTCGTGACACCGCGGTGGTTGGGCGCCCTGCTCCTCGCCGCGTTGTTCGCCGTGGCCTGCTACCACCTCGGCTGGTGGCAGTACGACCGGCACGCGGCCAGGGTCCAGGTGGGTGAGCGGCTCGACACCGTTTACCGCGCCGACCCGGTGCCGCTGGGTTCGGTGCTGTCGCCGGCCGGTGTCGACCCAGACCGAGAGTGGACCCGCGTCGTGGTGCGTGGCAGGTATCGATCCGGTCCGGTGTTCGTCCGCGACCGCATCCTCGACAGCAACCCGGGGCTGGGACTGTTGTGGGCGCTCGAACCGGATGACGGTGGGCCAGCGCTCGTCGTCGACCGCGGCTGGGTGCCGGTGTCCGCACAGGGGGCTGCGGTCCTTCCCACGGCGCCAGCGGCACCACCCGGTCCGGTAGAGGTGGTGGGTTGGGTCCGACGTGGGGAAGCATCCCGCGGACGGGACCTGCCGACGAGGCAACTCGCCTCGATGAACGTCGCCGAAGCCGGCCGAGAACTCGGCGTCGACCCGCTGCCCGGCTACCTCCAACTCGAGTCCGAGCGGCTACCCGACGGATCGGCCCCGCCCCGTCCTCAGCCGCTCGGCGAACCGGACCGCAGTCTCGGCCCGCATCTCGCGTACGCCTACCAGTGGTGGTTGACGACAGTGCTGGGGTTCGGGCTGGTGTGGTTCGGCATCCGCCGTGAGGTGCGCGCCGAGGCGCCGCAGCGTTTCCCGCCGACGGCGAGAAAGGTGCGTATCTGGGATGAGGAAGATGCCTGACCGCTGCCCGGAGGTCCGCGGCGCCGCGCCGACGTCCGCCGGCGGATGTGTCAGGGTGTGCCATGAGCCAGTCGACTCGCGAACGTTCCGGTCTCATCGTGGACTCCCTGCTGGAGGCGTTCGAACCGCTGATGGTCGCTGACCCACAGGGGTTCCGGACCAAGTTCCGAAAGATGGCACGCGACCCGTTCGCCTTCTACCGCGGTACCGCGTGCCTGTTCTACGCCGACGTCGGCCACGGC
>JBOFJB010000456.1:0-4478 GCA_051650465.1 Dermatophilaceae bacterium
TGCCCGAGCCGCCGTTGCGACGGAAAGCGAGGACCCGCACCTTGGGGTACCGGTGCTGCGCTTTCCGCAGCACCGCGAGGGTGTCGTCCGTGCTCGAGTCGTCGATGCACAGCACCTCGTAGACGAGTTCGCTGGCGTCGAACGCCGCACTGATCCGGTCGATCTCGGCGAGCACGTGCGCCGCTTCGTTGTAGCACGGCAACACCACCGTGACGTCGGGGGTCGGGCCAGGGCCGTGTGGGCCGTTCTCGACGGGGTACCGCTGGTGCCCGACCCGTCCCGTCGCGGTCTCGGCCGCCACCGCCGGGCCAGTCGACAGGCCGGATGCGGACGGCCCGGATGCCGACCGGCCGGGCAACTCGCCCGCCCGGACGACGACTCGATCCGCAGGAGCCGCCTGTCGGGTGTCGCCACCGGCGCCGCCGGCGCCGCCGGTGGCGGCCGAAGCGGGGTCGTCGAGCGGGGTCATCGCCCCGGAGCCTACCGTCGGCGGACCCGAAGCCTTGGGGCACCTCGCGCCGCCCGCCCGGGCGCCCGATGCCGGCAACGCCGCTGCACCAGGGCCGCCGTTCGCGCGCCAGGCCGTTCGCGCGAATGTCGTTCGCGCCAGGGTCCTGCACTCCAGGGCACGTAGGGTCGCGGTCATGACCGGCATCCCCACCGCATTGGAGTTCGCGCACGGCATCCGCAAAGGGGTGCTGACCACGCTGCGGCGGGACGGGCGCGCCCAGTTGTCCAATGTCGGTTTCGTCGCCGGGCCTGACGGATCGCCAGTGGTGAGCGTCACCGACGACCGCGCCAAGACCCGCAACGTGCGCCGCGACCCACGGTGCGCGCTGCACGTCACCGACGGCTCGTTCGCCCACTACGTCGTGCTCGACGGCACTGCAGCGGTGACGCCGGCGGCGACCCATCCGGACGACGACGTCGCGGATGCGCTCGTCGCCTATTACCGCGGGCTCGCCGGGGAACACGACGACTGGCAGCAGTACCGAGCCGCGATGGTGGCCGAACGGCGCTGCCTGCTCACCCTGACCGTCACCTCCGCGTACGGCTGGCTCGGCTGAGTCGACCGGCCCGCGTCCGATGCTGATTCCCGGTGTGCGAAGGTATCGGTCGTGACCGGCCTGTCGACCGACGCCGTCCTCGACCTCCTCACCGAGGTCGCCGCCACTACCGTGTCGCCCCGGTTCCGACGTCTCGCCGAGAGCGAGATCGCCGAGAAGAACCCCGGCGACCTGGTCACCGTGGCGGATCATGAGGCCGAGCAGATACTCACCACCCGGCTGCTCCGGGCCTACCCCGACGCCGTGGTGCTAGGTGAGGAGGCGTACTCCGCCGACCGTCGCCTTCTGGACCGCTACGTCGCGGCCGAGCACGCGTTCACCGTCGACCCGGTCGACGGTACGAAGAACTTCGTCGCCGGCTCGCCCGACCACGCGGTGATGGTGGCCGAGGTCCGCGGCGGCGAGACCACCCGAGCCTGGGTGCATCAGCCGGCGCACGGGGTCTCCTGGGTTGCTGAGCGCGGTGCGGGCACCTGGCGCGACGGCGTGCGGATGACGACCGCTCCGGTGGCGCCGGAGGCCGACCCTCGTGGAGTCACCTCGGTCTGGACGCTGCGTGGCGAGTCGTTGGCCGGGATGTCGCCGCTGGGGCCGTCGTGGGTGTGCTGCGGTGTCGACTACCCCCGCCTCATCGAAGGCGCCGCCGACTACATCATCTACTCCCGCTCCAACCCGTGGGACCACGTACCGGGCACGCTCCTGATGACCGAGGCCGGGGGTGCTGCACTGCATCCGGACGGAACGCCGTACTCCGCGCGCTCGGACCGTCCTGGCCTCGTCGTCGCGGTCGACCCGCACACCTGCGCTGCCGTGCAGCGCCACGTCACGCCGGTTTTCGAGCGCGGGTGAGCGCACCGGGCGCTGCCCACTCCCAGCGCCGTCCGCAGGGACGCGGCCGCCACGACCACGGTGGATGACGCGCTGCGGTCGCCACCGGAAGCCCGCCCGTGGTGCGGCGGGGACATCACCGCGGGCCGATCGGCTCCGCCGAGACCCAGACCCGGTCAGGCCGCGGGTCGGTACGGGTCGGCGGACGGTCAAGCGCATGCTCGTCCGCACGCACGACGGTGTCGAGCACCTCGACCGGAGTGACCCCGAGGAGGGTCAGCGACTCCGGGCCGTCGGCGGCGAACAACACCAGGCGGCCGTCACTTGCCCGGTCAGCCAGCCGGTCACGCACCGCGGCCACCGCGGCGCCGGCCGCCGTGGGGTCGCGGTGCACACCGGAGGTGAGCAGCAGGACGTCCACCCCGCACATGCCGCGTACGACCTGGGGCCACTCCCGCGCCGCTCGCGAGTCGACCGCCAGCACCACGTCACCGGGTGCGAGCGCGGTGCACACGGTGCGCACCGCGTCGAGCGAGCCGCGTTCGACGCCGCCGGACCGATGCGGCCAGGTGGCCTCGACCGTCGGCGCGATGGTCACGGCCACGAGGAGCGCGGCCGCCACGCGGCCCACACGCCGGGTGGATGACGATGCGGTCGCCCAGGTCGTCGCACCTGTCGCCACCGCGCCCCGCAGGCCTGGAATGCCGTTGCGGCGCAACGCTGCTCGCACGTCGTGGCGCATCCGATGCGTCGAAATCCGGCCTGACCAGGCCCACGCTGCGGCGGTCACGACGAGCACGACCACCAGCGGCAGCGCCACGAGGAGGCGGCGGTCGGCCCAGGGATGGTCAGGGGTGATGCCCGGCCGCAGCAGAGTGAGCACGCTCGACCCGCTCGCGACCAGCAGCGCCGGCGCCCACGGCTCGAGCCGGCCCGACCCGAGCGAGCCGGTGAGCCGCCAGACCAACGCTGCGAGCACCACCAGCGCCGTGCCAAGCGCGACCGGACCCACGTACCAGGACAACCAGGTGACGGTGTGCTCGGCGTAGGTGCGACCGCCGTCGACCGACAGGCCCTGCCGGGCCTGCATCCCCGCGACATAGCGGGCTCCGGGGTCGTTCGGGTCCTGCCGCACCACCTGCCACAGCGGCCGGGTCGCGAGGTAGAGACCGGTGAGCAACACCGCTCCGGAGAACACCACCGGCAGGCGCCGGCCGACCCGTCGCGGCACACGAAAGCCCCTGCGCCACAGCACGAAGAGACCAGCCGACGCCGCCCCAGCCAGCACGCCGAGCGCGACGAGAGGAAGCAGGCTCCCGGCGATGTCGCCGAGATACCGCGGCGAGAGCCACAGTGCGGTTGCCGCGGCCACGACGGTGGACGCGGCCAGCCCGACCGCCGCCGACCGCACCCACCGCTGGCCGCAGGCTGCGCCCACAGCGAGTATCGGCAGCAGCAGCACGACCTCGCGGAGTGCGTCGACCCGGACCAGGCCGGTGCCACCGACCAGCAGCCCGGCGACGACGCCCGCTCGACGCACTGCAGTCACGGATGACAGCGCCCCCACCCCACCCGGGCCGCTCCGACCTGGCCCGTCAGGCTCACCCGGCCCGTCCGACCTCGCTGGGGCGTTCACGTCATCCGGCCCGTCTCGCCAGTGCGGCTGGTGATGCCCGGCCACCGCGGTGAGCGCCAGTAGGCCGGCGCCGAGGGTGAGCAGCGCGAGCGGCTCGGAGTAGGTGGCCCGCGCGACGTGCACCACCGGGAAAGCGACGCCGACCACGCCGACGGCGACGACCCCCCACCAGGCACCCACCACCCGCGCGACAAGCAGGCCGAACCCGAGGAGCGCGAGACCCATCGCCACCGCCGGGAGCGCCATGGCCACCTCGGGCTCCGCGCCGCCGAGCCACCACCCGAAGCCATAGACCACCGCCGGCCCCGCGACGAACTGCGGCTGCACCGCTGGCCGCCCCCGGGACTCCACCTCGAAGAACGCCATGCTGCCGACCCCCACCCCCGGTACGTCGAGAGCCCCCGACGCCGCCAACTCGGGAGATACCGGCACCACGCGTTCCCCAGTACGGGCCAGGCTGACCGCCGCCTGCAGGTTGCTCGAGGCGTCGCGGTGCACCATCACCTGCTCGGAGCGGGTCGCCGCCGCGCCCGCGGTGAACGCCAGGCAGAGAGCGACCAACGCCCCGGCCGCTATCCGTGACCCGTGGCGACGGCGACCGGGGCCCTGGTGCGCCTCAGGACGCGGGTGCGCACCAGGGTGCGACGCCGGGGCGCCGGCCCGCCGGGGTCGAACGAGCGAGCCATCTGCGGGACCGACGGGGTCGACCCGGTTGACGCCATCGGCAGCAGGGAGCGGGCGGACTAGCCACCAGGACGCGACAGCCACGGTCGCCGCCGCCGCGCAGCCGACCTGCGGTGACCACCATCCCAGCCCACCGAGAACCCCGCCGACTGCCGAGACGCCGACCACCCAGAGGGCTGCACCGAGCACCACTGTCGTCAGCGCCACCATGCCTCGGGAGCGTAGCCGCGGGCTCGTTGCTAGCGTCGGTCACCGTGAACCGT
>JBOFJB010000457.1:0-9474 GCA_051650465.1 Dermatophilaceae bacterium
ATCTAGGGGATGACGTGTTCGACCGGGAAGCATGGGACCTCTCGCCCGACTCGGTGCAGCGGGCGCTGGACCACCTCGTGCCGGCCGGCTGCGGCCGGGTGGTGCGGGAGGCGTTCTACGGCATCCGGCGGTTCGACGAGCTGTGCCGGCACACCGGGCTCAGTGCGCCGTCGCTCAGCGCCCGGATCCGCGAACTGGAGGCCCGCGATCTCCTCGAGCGCCGGCCGTACCGCTCACCAGGAGCCCGTACCCGCGAGGAGTACCACCTCACTGAGCGCGGGCGCGATCTCGCGACCGTCATCGTGGCGCTGCTCGACTGGGCGGACAGGTGGCTCCCCGGGCCCGACGGCCCGACCGTGGCCCTGGTGCATCAGCGGTGTGGCTCCGAGGTGCGTGCCGAGCTGGCGTGCGAGCGTGGCCACCGCGCTCTCGGCCTGTCGGACCTCGAGGCCAGGCCAGGCCCAGGCGCGCAGCGGCGCGATGACTGACCAGAGCCACCCAACACCGGTCGCGACCACCCGGGACACCGCCGGTCCGGCCGGACTCGCCGAGCATCGTTGACGGCGCAGCTACGGCAGGGAGACTCGTTCGATCCAGCGGCGCTGGCACGGGGTCTCGGCGGCTCGCCGGTGGTGGTGCCGCCTGGCCCAAGCCACCGCCTCACCAGGGGCCAGCCCCGCGAAGACCGCAAGCACCGCGACCGCCGTGCCGGTGCGGCCGACGCCACCACGGCAGCCGACCTCGACCCGGCGGTCCGCCGCCACCAGGTGAGCCACCCGCAACGCCTCCAGCGCCTGGTCGGCATCCGCCGGCACCCGGAAGTCGGGCCAGCGCACCCAGAGCACCGGCCACGGCGCGTCATCCGGCGCTCGACCCGCAAGCACCACCGCGAGGTCGGGGTCGGGCACGCCCGCGCGGCTGGACCGCGTCGACGCGGCGCGCACGGACCGCCCGTCCGGCAGCACCAGCACGCCACCCCCGCCCCGCGGTCGGGCCGCGGCAACCTGCCGGACCGACCGGGTGCGCGTCCTGCGGGTTTCCACATCTCGACGCTACGACGAACCAGATCGCGCCCCTACGGCGAGCCGGAGGCGTGGTAGCGGTCGAGGACGATGTCGACGAGCCGTCAAGGTCGCCGACCGCACCTGGGCAGCCACCCTGACCCGCTGCCAGAAACATACTGATTATGGTAATTTTCTGTCAGAGAAGGTGTGAGATGACCTATCGGCAGACCCTGCGAGACTTGGCTCACGACAACCATGGCGTGGTCACCCTGAGCGGTGCGCGCGATGCGGGAGTTCCAGCCGTCGAGGTGCACAAACTGTGCTTCCGTGGTGCCTTGGAACGGGTCGGCAAGGGGGTGTACCGCATGGTGGAGGTGCCCGTCGACGCCATGACCGAGTTCGCGGAAGCTGTCGCCAGCGCCGGGACAGACGCGGCTCTGGCCGACGAGTCGGTGCTGGCAGCGCACGGTCTGGCCCAGGTCAACGCCCACACCATCCGGGTCGCGACTCCGCACCGGGTGCGAGCCGGGCTGCCACCGACGGTCGAGTTGGTCCGGGCAGCGGTCCACCCGCCTGACCTCGACTACATCGACGGTGTACCCGCCATGACGGTCGAGGCCGCCCTGATCGCCAGCCGGGGCCGGGTGATGATCGAACGCCTCGTCGACGCTGTCCACGAAGCGGTGCGGCGCGACCTGATCACCGCGAGGCAGGCGCAGCGCGTCATCGAAGAACTGAGCAGCGAGTGAGTCCACCGACACCACGCGAACCACGGGATCCTGGCACGGTCGCCATTCTTCAGCGCCGGCTCGCGGCGGCGGCGAGGTCACGCCGGAGCACGGCTGCCCGCCTGCAGTCGCTCGTCGCCAACGTCGCACTGGCCCAACTGCTTCCGGAGACGGCCGTCAAGGGCGGGACCGGGCTGAAACTGCGCCTCGGCGACGCCCTGACCCGCCAGACACCCGATCTCGACACCGCACTACGAGGCGACCAGGAGGAGTTCAGCGCCGCCCTCGAACGCAACCTCGTCACTGGATGGGGCGGCTTCGATGGCACGCTCGTCATCCGCGACCGACGACCACCGACCGGAGTGCCACGCGCCTATGTCATGCAGCCGCTGCGGGTGAAGTTGCGTTTCCGCCGTCGGCCTTTCGTCACCGTCGACCTGGAGGTGGGTCCCGATGAACTAGGCGCAACGACCGAACCCGCTGAGTTCGCCCTGCCCGCAGAGGTCACGGCCCTGTTCGCTGAGCTCGGGCTTGCGGCCCCCGCACCGATCCGGGTACTCCCACTGCACCATCAGGTCTCGCAGAAGCTGCACGCCTGCACCGAGCCGGGCAACGAACGTGCCCATGACCTCGTCGACCTCCAGCTCGTCCGCGAGTACACCGATGCCGCGCACGTCGCCTCCACGACCCGTCGGCTGTTCGCCTTTCGGCGAGCGCACACCTGGTCCAGTGCCAGGGTCACACCCGGCGACCGATGGAGCACGCTCTACGACATCGCCGCAGTGGGCCTGCCAGTTGTTGGCACCATGGACGAGGCAGCCGAGTGGGCCAACCACTACCTCGACGAACTACGAACCCTTCGGCCGCCGCAGTGACAAGGGTGCCGCTACAGCGCACTGCACGGAATCAGCCGGGCGAGAGGTCACCAGCATCGACGTCACGACGTTGACGAGGCAGGCCTCGACGCTGTGACGTCGACGGGCCGGCGACCGCGGCGTGAAAGCGGTCGAGCACGATGTCGACGAGGCGCGGGTCGGGCGCGAGCGGGCCGGTGACGACGTCGGCGCCGCACTGCTCGAGACGACGCTGGAAGAACCCCGGCGCCAACAGGTACGACGCGATAGCCACGGATGCCGCACCCTCCGCGCGCATTCGGGTCACCTCGTCGGCCACCGACGGCGACGGCCCGGCCGCATAGCCGAGCGACACCGGCCGGCCGAGACGCTCACCCAGCCGACGAGCCATCTCGGCCGAGCCGGCCTGTGCGCGTGCGTCGCTCGACCCGGCCGGCGCCAGCACCACAGCCGCACCGGCACCCACACCGGCGCCGGTGGCGACGCCCGCGGCCATCATCTGGCCGACGAGGATGTCGACCAGCCGGTCGTCCGGGCCGAGCGCCGGGGAGACGACGACGTCGGGGCGGGCTCGCACGGCATCCGCAAGATCGACATGCACGTGGTACCCGGCCGCGAGCAGCAGCGGCACCACCACACCCGCGGGTACCTGGCCGCCATCGCGCGACTCGGCCACCCGCCGCCCATCGGCCCGCGGCTCGATCTCGTCGGCGGGTGGCAGGGCGGCGACGACCTCACCCACCTCGGGGCCGTGCACGTCGACGTACGCCTCGTGCACCGCCATCTCCGGCAGCGCCGCCGCCACGGCCTCGACGACCCCACGGATGACGGCACGCCCCGCCGCATCGCGCGTGCCGTGCGCGCAAAGCACCAGCGCCGTCACGGCGACACCACCGCCGCCACCACGAGACCGCCGCCGCCAGGTAGCGCCCCCGTGAGGTGCCCACGCGAGACCGCCACGAACCCACTGTGGGTCGTCATGAATCCGCTAGTGCGAGCGCGTAGCCGCGCTTGACAACGTTACGCACGACGTCACGGGAGCCACATGCCTCACGAAGCCGGCCGACCGCGGTCTCCAAGGCGTGCCCGTCGCGCGACCCACCGGGCAGCAGCCCGAGCAGCCGCTCCCGAGGCACCACCGCGCCTCGTGCGGCGGCGAGCTCGGCGAGGATGACGGCACCGGCCGGGGTGAGCGGCAGCGGGCGGCCGTCGAGCACAGCGCCACGGGCCCGCACGGCGAGACCACCAGCGACGGTCGGCAGCGGCGGCTGCTCGGCATAGTGGGTGACCAGCGCCCGGACGACCGCCCCCAACCGCCAGCGGGCCGGCACCAGCGGCGTCAGCCCGGCATGCTCCAACGGAGCCGCGGTCACCGGGCCGACCGTGGCCAGCACCAGCCGGCCGTCGAGGTTGTGGGCGCGGATGCCGGCGAGGTCCTCCGGTGACCCGGCACCGAGCCAGGCCTGCGCACCAGGAGCGGATGTGAAGACCACCGCATCGAGCCGGCCCTGAGCGGCGCTGCGAGCCGACGCGGTGAGGACCTCGGCATCGGCCGGGCCGTACCGGTACACCATGAGACCGGTCACCGTGGCTCCGGCGGCCGCGAACGCCTCATCGAGACCGTCCGAGCCGCTGCCGTGATGCTGCACCGTGATCCGTTGCCCCGCAACGCCTTCGGCGAGGAGGAAGTGTTCGATCTCGGCGGCGGTCTCGGATGTCGCGACCCAGTCGGCGGTGAGACCGGCAGCCTCGATCGCCCCTCTGGCCTTCGGGCCGCGAGCGATGAGCCGTGCGCCGCCGAGCACTTCGAGCAGCGGCTCGGCCAGGCCGGCGGCGTCGGCGGCCTCCACCCAGCCGCGGAACCCGATGCCGGTCGTGGCCACGACGATGTCCGGTGGCGCAGCGAGGATGCTCCGAGTGCGCTCCACCAGCGTCTCGTCGTTGAGGTGCGGCACGACCTCGAGCGCGGGCGCGTGCTCGACCGTCGCGCCCCGCCGCACCAACGCCGCGGCCAACTCCTTGAACCGGCGGTCCGCGGTCACCGCCACCACGCAACCGGCGAGCGCCGCGCCGAGGTCGGTCATGCCGGGCCGCCGCTATCGCCGCTGGCCCCGCCGCCGCTGATCGGGCCGCTGCCGCCGCCGCTGCTGGCGTCGTCCGGCGCCGGCGTCGCACACACCGGGTCGTCGAGGAAGCCCGGCGCCGCCACCCGTCCGATGACGACGACCGCCGGGGGGCGCACCTCCGCGTCAGCCATGACCTGCTCGGCGTCGGCGAGGGTCGCCCGGGTGACCCGCTCACGCACCGTGGACCCCTGCTCGACGACAGCCACCGGGAGGTCATCCGGCGCACCCGCGGCCAGGGCCGCCTTGCAGATGCCGGGTAGGGCCGACACCGCCATCAGCAGCACCACGGTGCTGCCACCGAGCACGGCGGCGAGCATCACGTCATCCGGCCCGGCATGCCCCGAGCCGACGTGCACCGAGGTGGACACCCCGCGCTGGGTGACCGGGATGCCGGCCAGCGCCGGCACCGCGAACGCCGAGGTGATGCCGGGCACGACGCTGACCTCGATACCCGCAGCGCGGCAGGCGTGCACCTCCTCGCCGCCGCGGCCGAACACGTACGGGTCGCCGCCCTTGAACCGGACGACGGTGTGGCCCTGCAGCGCCCGGTCGACGATGATCGCGTTGATCTCGGCCTGCGGCACTGGGTGATTGGTGGGGCTCTTCCCGACGTCGACGATCTCGACGTCGGCCGGCAGTCGGTCGAGCAGGCCGGTGGCGCCCAGCCGGTCGGTGACGACCACATCGGCAGCCGCGAGCGCCTCCAGCCCCGCGACCGGCACCAGCCCGGTGTCGCCGGGGCCGCTGCCGACGAGCACGACCCGGCCTCCGCGGCGGCGGCGCCGCCGCAGGTCGACCGCACCGGACTCGACGTGCCGCGCCAAGGAGTCCCGCACGGCGGCCGCCCGCTGCGGGTCCGCGTCGCCGACCGACACCACCCCGAGGGTGAGGTCGCCATGAGTGCTCGACGCCGCCACCCGTGCGGTGCCGGCACCGCCGTCGGCGGCGTTGACGCACCACACCCGACGCTCGGCGGACCAGGCGGCCACCTCCGCGTTCACCACTGGGGAGTCGGTGGCCGCCACCACCAGCCAGGCGCCGTCGACGTCATCCGGGATGACGGGCCGCGCCACCAGAACGAGGTCACCGTGCGCGGCGGTGCGGCGAGCGTCGGTCGACGGCCGCGGATCGACCAGCACCACGACGGCGCCGTCCTCGCGGAGCCGGTGCGCCCGGCGCATGCCGACCTCGCCGCTGCCGACGACGAGCACGCGCCGCCCGGTGAGGTCGAGGCCGAGCAGCGTGCTCACGGCTGGCTCGCGAGGTCGATGGTCACCCGACCATCGTCCACCGTCACCCGGTAGGTGGCCAGGTCGGGTCCACGACCCGGCAGCGGCGCCCGGTCCATGGCGTCGAGACAACGGCCGTCGAGCAGCGAGAACACCTGCTTGTGCAACGGCGAGGCGATAGTGGGGAGGTCGCCCCGGGAGCCGGTGATGCCGCGCGAGACCACCGCAGCCCCGGTGAAGGGGTCGATGTTGGACACCGCGAGCACCCGCCCGTCGGCGAGCAGGAACACCGCCACCTGCACACCACCGACGAGCGCGGCCACGCCGAGTTCCGGAGTGAGGTCGGTCAACGCGCACACGTCGGCCCGGGTGGCGCGGTCGGTCACGGCAGTCATGAGCGCACCTCCAGGGTCGGCCCGGACACGACCACTGGACCGGTCAGTGGCTCCAAGGGCCGGATGACGCCGCCCGCCGCGCGCTCAGCATCCGTCGCCGGCCGTCGCTGGCCGCGCTCGGGGACGTAGGCCAAGGTCGGGTCGGGTACGTCGGGGGCGTTGACGAACGAGGTGAACTGGCGCAGCCGCTCCGGGTCGCGCAGCACCGCAGCCCACTCGTCCTCGTAACTCTCGACGTGCCGCGCCATGAACGCGTCCAGGTCGGCGGCCAGGCCGAGCGCGTCATCGACGACGATCTCGCGGATCCGGTCCAGCCCGCCCTCGTGCTCCTCCTGCCACGGCGCGGTGCGTTGCAGCCGGTCGGCGGTCCGCACGTAGTAGGCGAGGTAGCGGTCGACCACCCGTACGGCGGTGTCGCCGTCGACGTCCTCGACGAGCAGCTGGGCATGCCGCGGGGTGAAGCCGCCGTTGCCGCCGACGTAGACGTTCCAGCCGTTGTCGGTCGCGATGAGGCCGACGTCCTTGCCGCGCGCCTCGGCGCACTCCCGGGCGCAGCCGCTCACCCCGAGCTTGAGCTTGTGCGGGCTGCGCAGCCCGCGATAACGCAACTCGAGGAGCACCGCCATCCCCACCGAGTCCTGCACACCGAACCGACACCACGACGAACCGACGCACGACTTCACCGTGCGCAGTGCCTTGCCGTAGGCGTGGCCGGACTCCATGCCGCCGTCGACGAGCCGCTGCCAGATGGCGGGCAGTTGGTCGAGCCGGGCCCCGAAGAGGTCGATCC
Source organism: Dermatophilaceae bacterium (assembly GCA_051650465.1). Taxonomy (GTDB): domain Bacteria; phylum Actinomycetota; class Actinomycetes; order Actinomycetales; family Dermatophilaceae; genus JBOFLG01. Next base: position 7,127 of record JBOFJB010000457.1, read on the forward strand.
GCTGGCCGCCGGTGATCTTGGTGTAGAGCCCGAAGTCCCGGGCCACCTCACCGATCAGGACGAGTTGTTCCGGGAGGATCTCCCCACCCGGCACCCGCGGCACCACCGAGTAGGTGCCGTCCTTCTGCATGTTGGCCATCACCCGGTCGTTGGTGTCCTGCAACGCCGCCCGGTCCCCGCCGAGCACATGCTCGTCGTAGAGCGAGGCGAGGATGCTCGCGATGGCCGGCTTGCAAATGTCGCAGCCGCGGCCGGTGCCGAATCGGCCGATGATGTCGCTGAAGGTGCGTAGTCCCGCGACCCGGACCGCGTCGAACAGTTGCGCGCGAGACAGTGCCACGTGCTCGCACATCGCGGTCGAGACGGCGACACCGGCCTTGGCCAACTCGGCCGCCATGAGTTTCTTCACCAGCGGGACGCACGACCCGCAGGACGTCCCGGCTCTCGTGCAGTTCTTCACCGCGCCGAGGTCGTGGCACCCCTGGTGCGCCACGGCATCCCGGATGACGCCCGCGCTCGCCGCGTTGCAGGAACACACCGCGGCATCGGCGGGCAGTTCCGCCTGCGGCCGCTCGGCGGCACCGTCGGGCAGCAGCCAGGATGCCGGGTCGCCGCCGATCTCGTGCCCGACCATCGGCCGCAGCGACGCGTACGCCGACGCGTCACCCACGAGGACGCCGCCGAGCAAGGTGCGGGCGTCATCGGTGACGACGAGCTTGGCGTAGGTGCCGGCCGCCGGGTTGGAGTAGACGAGTTCGAGCGACCCGGGCGTGGCGGCGAACGCGTCGCCGAACGAGGCGACATCGACCCCGAGCAGTTTGAGCTTGGTCGAGAGGTCAGCCCCGGGGAACGTGGCCTGGCCGCCGAGCAGCCGGTCGACGACGACCTCGGCCATGGCGTAGCCGGGCGCGACCAGCCCGAGACATCGGCCGTCGATGCAGGCGACCTCACCGACCGCATGAACCCGCGGGTCACTGGTGGCGCAGCGGTCGTCGACGACTACCCCACCGCGCTCCCCGGTCGCCAGACCGGCCGGGCCGGCGAGTTCGTCGCGTGGGCGCACACCGGTGGCGAACACCACGACGTCCACCGGCAGCACCTCACCACCGGTGAGCCGCAACCCGGCGACCCGGCCGGCGTTGTCACCCGCGACCGCCTCGCTCGCCGCGCCGACCCGGACGTCGACGCCGAGCCCTTCGACGATGCGGCGCAGCGCGTGCCCACCGCCGTCGTCGACCTGGAGCGCCATCAGCCGGGGTGCGAACTCGACCACCGTGCAACCGGCGTCGAGCCCGAGCAGGGCACCGGCCGCCTCCAGCCCGAGCAGGCCACCGCCGACCACCACGCCCCGGATGGGGCGTCCGAGAGCGCTCTCGCGGGCGTGGACCCAGTCGCGCAGCGCGACGACATCCTCGACGGTGCGGTAGACGAACACCCCGGCGAGGTCGGCCCCGGGCATCGGCGGGACCCAGGCGAAGGACCCGGTGGCGAGCACCAACTGGTCGTACCCGACCGAGCCTCCGTCGGCCGTGGCGACGACCTGGGCCTGCCGGTCGATACCGACCACTGCCGAGCCGGTGCGCAACGTCACCGCGTCGTCATCCCAGAGGGCGCGGTCTCCGAGGACGAGATCCTCGGGGTCGGTGCCGGAGAAGAACGCGGAAAGACCGACCCGGTCGTACGGCATCCGCGGCTCCTCGGCGAGCACGGTGACACGGTACCGGCTGTCGTCGTCCCTGGACCGGAGTGCGTCGACGAACCGGTGGGCGACCATCCCTCCGCCGACGACGACGACGTGTTCGCTCACGATGCGCTCCTCACGATGGTTGCGGGTTCTGGTGTGGGGTCAAGATCAGTTCCCGGGGCGGCACCGGCTGGGGCGTCGGCTGCGGTAGCCCGGCCGGATTCGGCTGCGGCGGAAAGTGGTTCGGTGTCGGTGCTCGCGAGCAGGCCGGCAACCACCGACGCACAGTCACCGCACCCCGTGCTCGCCCGGGTCTCCCGCGCGACATCGGCCACCGAGGCACACCCGGCGCGTACGGCATCCCGCACCCGGCCGGCGCTGACGCTGTTACAGGTACACACCCGGTCGTCATCGGCCAGGTCGCCCGGGTCACGGTGCGCCGCAACCGAGTTCGCCCCGGTGAGGGTGCGAACCATCAGCAATGCTGGGTCGTCGGGCACCGGCAGGCCGCGGGTGTACAGCGCGGAAAGCGCGGCGGCCACGGTCGCGTCCCCGATACAGGTCGCGCCGACCAGGCGACCGCCCGCGACGACAACCTCGACGTACCGGCCACCGTCCGGGTCCTTGAGCGACACGACGCGGTGACCAGCATCGGGGTCGACGT
>JBOFJB010000458.1:0-3642 GCA_051650465.1 Dermatophilaceae bacterium
GCGCTGGGCGCCGCGCTGGCCGAGCCCGACGAGAAGGCCCGCAACGCGGCGCTGGGCGACCTGCAGCGGCAGGTTCGCGACGAGGGCGGCTATGTGGCGTGGGGTACCGGCGACGGTCTCGACCTGACCACGGATGCCGTACAGGGGCTGCCTACCGGCGGCGGGTTCGCCAGGCTGTTCATCGACCAGGTGCGGCTCACCGGATGAGCGTTGCCGCCGCGCTGCTACGGGCACCCGTGGTGCTCGGCGGGGTCTCGCTCCTGGTGTTCGCGGCCACCGAGGCGCTACCCGGGGATGCCGCCGAGGTTCGGGCCGGCGGGCGGGTCACCGCGACCCAGCTCGCGGAACTGCGCCGGCAGAGCGGGCTGGACGGATCGGCGTGGCAGCGGTACGTGGAGTGGGTCACCTCGCTAGCGACCGGTGATCCAGGTACCTCGCTGCTCTCGGGTCGCGCGGTCGGTGAGCTGATCGGCCAACGCCTGCCGGCGACCCTGACGCTCGCGGCCCTGGCGTTGGCGGTGACCGTGCCGAGCATGCTGGCGCTCGCCGCTCTGGCCGGCTCGCACTCGGCCGTCGGCCGAGCGGCTGCAGGTGTGGTCGCCGCCTGCGCAGCGGTGCCGCAGGTCGTCGTCGCGGCCGGCCTGACGGCGCTGTTCGCCGGTGCGCTGGCCTGGCTGCCTCCGGTGTCTCTGCTGCCGGCCGGTGGTGCGGCCCCGGAGCCGTCGGCGTTGGTGCTCCCGGTGCTCAGCCTGGCCGTGCCCTCGACCGCGTACGGTGCTTCGCTGCTGCGTGGCGTGGTCGAGGACACCGGCGTTCTCCCGCACGTGCGTGACGCGCACCTGCGCGGAGTCGCGATCTGGCGGGTCGCGCTGCTGTACATCGGGCCGTCCGTCGCGGCTCCGTCGGTGCGAGTCCTCGCCGTGGTGGCCGGTGGTCTGGTGGCCGCGACCGCGCTCGTGGAGACGTTGTTCGGCTACGCCGGCCTGGGTGAGCTGCTGACCGGGGCCGTGGTCAACCGCGATACGCCGGTGGTGCAGGCGATCGCGATGCTCGCCGCTGCGGTCGTGCTGGCCGGGCTGCTCGCTGCCGACCTGCTGGCAGCGGTCACCGACCCGCGCCGCCGATCGACATGAGGGTGCGCCCCCGGTCGGTGGGTCGGACCTACACCGTGCGGGTCGTCGTTCTCGCCGGGTGCGTCGTGGTCGCCGTGGCGGTGGCTGGTGACCTGCTCGCACCACACGATCCGACCGTACCCCTCGGGTCGCCGTGGGCCGGCACCCGACCGGACACCCCGCTGGGGACCGACGCGCTCGGGCGTGACGTGCTCTCCCGGGTCCTGGCCGGCGGGCGGGACCTGGCCCTCACCGCTGCGGTCGCCGGCGGCCTCGCGAGCGCGGTCGGGGTCGCGGGCGGTCTGTTCGTCGGCTGGTACAGCGGCCCGATGCAGCGGGTGGCGACCGGGATGACGGACCTCCTCCTCTCCGTGCCGTTGCTGCTGGTCGCCATGGTCCTGGCGGTCTCCCTCCCCGGGCCGGTCGCCGTGGCTGCTGGGACCGTCTGCGGCGGCTCGCCGCTGACCCTGCGGGTCGTCGCCGACGAGGTCGGCCGCCTTCGCCACGCCGGCTTCGTGGAGGCCGCTCTGGGCCGCGGCGAGAGCGTCCCCTCCATCCTGTTCCGAGAGGTGCTCCCCACCCTGACCGGGCTCGTCCGCGCCGATGTCGCGGTCCGTTTCGTGATGGCCCTGCAGCTGGCGGCGGCCATCGGTCTGCTCGGTCTCGGTCCGGCGCCCCCCGCTCCGGACTGGGCGGCGATGATCCGCGAGAACCTGCCGGGGGCGGTCCTCAACCCGCTCGCCCTGGTAGCGCCGGCCGCTGCGCTCGCCGTGCTGTCGCTCACGGTCGCCGGCGCCGGCCAGCTCGCCCGGATGACGAGCAGGCACGGGGGCGGCCGGTGAGTGCCGCAGCCGACGGATTGCAGGTCACCGACGGGCTGCAGGTCACCGACCTGACCGTGGTGGACGGATCCGGGCGCGTCGTCGTCGGTCCGGTGAACCTGAGCGCCGACTCCGGCGCGGTTCTCGCCGTGGTCGGCCTGTCGGGCGCGGGCAAGACGGTGCTGCTGACCGCCCTGCTCGACGCGCTCGGGTCGCCGTTGCGCCGGGCCTCCGGCACGGTGCGCTGGCGCGGGCGGGTGGTCGCACCCGGCCGGCCGGCCCGGCGGTGGCGGCGGGCGACCGTCGGCGTGGTGGGGCAGGACCCGGCCCTCGCACTGCATCCGCTGCGCCGGGTGACGGCGGCGGTGCGGGAGAGCGGCGCGGATGCCGAGCGCAGCACCGAGGCGTTGACCATGGTTGGTCTTGAGCCCGAGCTGTTCGGCCGCCGCCGGGTGCACCAGCTCTCCGTCGGGCAGGCACAGCGCGTCGTCATCGCTCGAGCGATCGCGACGTCGCCAGCACTGCTGCTCCTCGACGAGCCGACCAGCGCTCTGGACCGGGCCGCGCTGGAGCTCGTCGCCGGGGTCGTCCGAGGCCGGCGCGCAGACCCGGGGTGTGTCACGGTCCTGGTGTCGCACGACAGCGGCCTGGTCGCCGACCTCGCCGATCAGCTCCTCGAGATCCCCGCTCCCGGGTCGGGGGCAGGTGCCGCGACGGCCCCAGGCCCGGGGGCAGGTGCCGCGACGACTCGGGGCCCGGGCCGAACAGCGCTGCGCCGGCCGGCATCAGCCCAGCGGCCGGTCCTGCCCGGGCCCGCGGTGCGAGGGTCCGTGCTCCGGGTGCGGGGCTTGCGGCTGAGCCCTCCGGCGTGTGCCGCGACGCTCCTCGATACCGCCGATCTCGACGTCCATGCCGGCGAGCTCGTGGCGGTGCTGGGGCCATCCGGGGTCGGCAAGAGCACCTTGCTGCGCGCGCTGGCCGGGCTGCATCCGGTCCTGGCCGGCCGTGCGGAGATGGCCGGTGCCAGCCTGCCGTGGCCGGTACGCCGCCGCCCGGCGGCCCTGGTCCGGGCGATCCAGCTGGTGGGCCAGCAGCCGGCCGCCGTGCTCAACCCGGCCCACCGGGTCGGGACGGCGATCGACCGGCCCCTTCGCGTCCTGGGCGGTGTCCGGGCGGCTCGGGAACGCGACACGATCATCGCCAGGCTGATGGGCGAGGTCGGTCTGGACCCCGTGCTGGCCGGGCGCCGGCCCGATGAGCTGTCCGGCGGGCAACGGCAGCGGGTCGCGCTGGCTCGTGCTCTGGCGGCGGCCCCCCGGCTGCTGCTGGCCGACGAGATCACCTCGGCCCTGGACACCGACACCGCCACCGGCATCCTGGACCAGCTCGACCGGCTGCGCGGCAGGGGCCTCGCGGTCCTGGCCGCGACCCACGACCCCGGGGTGGCCGCGCGCGCCGACCGGGTGCTGATGCTGAGCGGCTGCCGGCTCCATCCCGAACCCGATCATCACGTGACTACCGACGAGGTGCCCGACCATGCCTGCTGAACCGACCACGCCTCGCACGACGGACACCGTCGAGGACGTCGCCGCCACGCTCCTCACCCACCCCTGGATCACCGCGGTGGACCGGGCCGGCCACTCCGCGCTCGCGGTGGTTCCCCACCCGCGGACGCTGCGGGCGGGGGCCAGCCCGGGAGCCCTGGTCGC
>JBOFJB010000459.1:0-9859 GCA_051650465.1 Dermatophilaceae bacterium
ACGGCGTGCGCGAGGACGAGATCGTCGGACTGCTCGAGAGCACTACCCCGACCCGCGACGGGCAGCGTCTGGTCGACGGCTCCGGCAAGGCTCGGCTGTTCGACGGTCGTTCCGGTGAGCCGTTCCCCGAGCCGGTGTCCGTGGGCTACATGTACATCCTCAAATTGCACCACCTTGTGGACGACAAGATTCACGCGCGCAGCACCGGTCCGTACTCGATGATCACCCAGCAGCCACTCGGCGGTAAGGCCCAGTTCGGTGGCCAGCGCTTTGGCGAGATGGAGGTCTGGGCACTCGAGGCCTACGGGGCGGCCTATGCCTTGCAGGAGTTGCTCACCATCAAGTCCGACGACGTCAACGGCCGGGTCAAGGTCTACGAGGCGGTCGTCAAGGGTGACAACATTCCGGAGCCCGGCATCCCAGAGTCCTTCAAGGTGCTCATCAAGGAGATGCAGAGTCTTTGCCTCAACGTCGAGGTGCTGTCCACCGATGGCAGCACCATCGAGATGCGTGAAGCCGAGGAAGACGTCTTCCGGGCCGCCGAGGAACTCGGTATCGACCTGTCCCGGCGAGAGCCGAGCAGCGTCGAAGAGGTCTAGACGGTGGTCGGGTGGATGACGCCGCTGGCGTCGTCCACCCAGCCCCGGTCCCACTTTCCACCCGACAGACCTGCAGATTTCGTAGGAACGAGAGAAGGAACCACGTGCTCGACGTCAACTTCTTCGATGAGTTGCGCATTGGACTCGCTTCGGCTGAGTCCATCCGTGCCTGGAGCCACGGTGAGGTCAAGAAGCCCGAGACGATCAACTATCGCACCCTGAAGCCGGAGAAGGACGGGCTCTTCTGCGAGAAGATCTTCGGTCCGACCCGGGACTGGGAGTGCGCCTGCGGCAAGTACAAGAGGGTTCGCTTCAAAGGCATCATCTGCGAGCGCTGCGGTGTCGAGGTCACTCGCGCGGCGGTGCGCCGAGAGCGGATGGGCCACATCGAACTCGCTGCGCCGGTGACCCATATTTGGTACTTCAAAGGCGTCCCGAGTCGGCTCGGCTACTTGCTCGATCTCGCCCCCAAGGATCTCGAGAAGGTCATTTACTTCGCGGCCTACATGATCACGCACGTGGACGACGACCAGCGGCACGCCGACCTGCCCTCGCTCGAGGCGCAGATCCAGGTCGAGAAAAAGGAGCTCGAGAACCGTCGCGACGCTGATGTCGAGGCTCGGGCGAAGAAACTCGAGCAGGACATTGCCGCTCTCGAGGCGGAAGGAGCTAAGTCTGACGCCAAGCGCAAGGTTCGCGACTCCGCCGAACGCGAGATGAACGCCATCCGCCGTCGCGCGGACCAACAGGTTGAGCGGCTGGAACAGGTATGGGACCGCTTCAAGAACCTCAAGGTCCAGGACCTTGAGGGCGACGAGGTGCTCTACCGGGAGATGCGTGACCGGTTTGGCCTGTACTTCGACGGCGGCATGGGCGCCGCTGCGATCCAGAAGCGCCTAGAGACCTTCGATCTTGAGGCTGAGGCAGAGTCGCTGCGCGACATCATCGCCAACGGTAAGGGGCAGCGCAAGACCCGCGCTCTCAAGCGACTCAAGGTGGTTAGCGCGTTCCAGACCACCGCAAACCAGCCGGCCGGGATGGTGCTTGACGCTATCCCCGTCATCCCGCCGGACCTGCGCCCGATGGTGCAGCTCGACGGTGGACGGTTTGCCACCTCCGACCTCAACGACCTGTATCGCCGGGTCATCAATCGGAACAACCGGCTCAAGCGACTGCTCGATCTTGGCGCCCCCGAGATCATCGTCAACAACGAGAAGCGGATGCTTCAGGAGGCCGTCGACAGTCTTTTCGACAACGGTCGCCGCGGCCGCCCGGTCACCGGTCCCGGCAACCGCCCGCTGAAGTCGCTGTCCGACATGCTCAAGGGCAAGCAGGGCCGGTTCCGGCAGAACTTGCTCGGCAAGCGCGTCGACTACTCCGGCCGTTCGGTCATCGTCGTCGGCCCGCAACTCAAGTTGCACCAGTGCGGACTCCCCAAGCAGATGGCGCTGGAGTTGTTCAAGCCGTTCGTGATGAAGCGCCTCGTTGACCTCGACCACGCCCAGAACATCAAGTCCGCCAAGCGAATGGTCGAGCGGCAGCGGCCGGTGGTCTGGGACGTCCTCGAGGAAGTCATCACCGAGCACCCCGTGCTGCTCAACCGCGCACCCACGCTGCACCGTCTCGGCATCCAGGCATTCGAACCGCAACTGGTCGAGGGCAAGGCAATTCAGATCCATCCCCTCGTGTGTACTGCGTTCAACGCTGACTTCGATGGCGACCAGATGGCCGTGCACGTACCGCTGTCGGCGGAGGCCCAGGCCGAGGCCCGCATCCTCATGTTGTCCTCGAACAACATCCTCAAGCCGGCTGACGGTCGTCCGGTCACCATGCCCACCCAGGACATGATCATCGGGCTGTACCACCTCACCGGTCAGATCGAGGACGGCCTCGGTGCCGGACGGGTGTTCTCCGGCCCCGCAGAGGCTCGGATGGCGTACGACGCAGGCGAGATCGCGCTCGGTTCGCTCATCAAGATCCGTCTTCGGCACGTGGTGCCGACACCCCTCACCGCTCTGCCCGATGATGTCGATGCCGACGAGCAGGGTTTCGTCGACGTCCTGACCGTCGAGACGACCCTTGGGAGGGCGCTGTTCAACGAGACGCTCCCGGAGGACTACCCGTACGTCAACGACCAGGTCGACAAGAAGAGGTTGTCGACCATCGTCAACGACCTCGCCGAGCGTTACAGCAAGGTGCAGGTGGCGGCCAGTCTCGATGCGCTCAAGGAGTACGGCTTCCATTGGGCCACTCGGTCGGGCACCACGGTAGCCATCTCCGACGTGGTCACTCCGCCGCGCAAACTCGAGATCCTCGAAGGGTATGAGACCAAAGCGACCAAGGTTCAGGCCCAGTACGAGCGAGGTCTCATCACCGACGACGAGCGTCGCCAGGAGCTCATCGAGATCTGGACTCAGGCGACGAACGAGATCGCCAAGGAGATGGAGGCGAATATCCCGCGCACCAACACCATCTTCCGGATGGTGTCCTCAGGCGCTCGTGGTAACTGGATGCAGTTGCGCCAGATCGCCGGGATGCGTGGCCTGGTGTCGAACCCAAAGGGCGAGATCATCCCGCGGCCGATCCGCGCGAACTTCCGCGAGGGTCTCTCGGTGCTCGAGTTCTTCATCTCGACCCACGGGTCGCGCAAGGGCCTAGCCGACACCGCGTTGCGTACCGCCGATTCCGGCTACCTCACCCGTCGCCTTGTCGACGTGTCGCAGGACGTCATCATCCGCGAGGACGACTGCGGTACCGAGCGCGGTCTTCCGATGCCGATCGCTGCGGTGGATGAGCGCACCGGCGAGCGAGCCGTCCACGACGATGTCGAGACCTCGGTCTATGCGCGCACCCTCGCCGAGGACGTCACCGTTGACGGCGAGGTGCTGGCTCAGGCCGGTATTGACCTCGGTGATGTCGTCATCGGGGCGCTTTTCGCGGCCGGCGTTGACGCAGTGAAGATCCGTTCGGTGCTTACCTGCGACTCCAAGGTTGGTACCTGCGCCAAGTGTTACGGGCGCTCGCTCGCTACGGGTAAGCTCGTCGACATCGGTGAGGCGGTCGGCATCATTGCCGCCCAGTCGATCGGTGAGCCTGGCACTCAGTTGACGATGCGGACCTTCCACACCGGCGGCGTGGCCGGAGACGACATCACCCAGGGTCTGCCGCGCGTTGTCGAGTTGTTCGAGGCACGCACCCCGAAGGGTGTCGCTCCGATCGCTGAGGCGTCTGGCCGGGTCACCGTCGAGGAGACGGACAAGGCGCGTCGGCTACTGCTCACGCCGGATGACGGCTCTGACGAACACGCCTACCCGGTGTCCAAGCGGGCCCGTCTGCTTGTCGCCGACGGCCAGCAGGTCGAGGTCGGCGAGCGGCTCACCCAAGGGTCGATCGACCCCAAGCAGGTGTTGCGCATCCTCGGCCCACGGTCGGTGCAGATGCATCTCGTCGACGAAGTGCAGAGCGTGTACCGGCAGCAAGGTGTCGCGATCCACGACAAGCACATCGAGGTGATCGTGCGGCAGATGCTGCGCCGGATCACCGTCATCGAGTCCGGTGACACCGACCTGCTCCCGGGCATGCTTGCCGAGCGCGGTCGCTTCGAGAGCGAGAACCGCCGGGTCGTTGCCGAAAGTGGCCAGCCGGCTTCTGGTCGTCCCGAACTCATGGGCATCACCAAGGCGTCCTTGGCCACCGAGTCGTGGCTGTCGGCGGCTTCGTTCCAGGAGACCACCCGAGTGCTCACGGAGGCCGCGATGGAGGGCAAGTCCGACTCGCTGCTCGGCTTGAAGGAGAACGTCATCCTCGGCAAGCTCATCCCGGCCGGCACTGGCCTTCCGCGCTACCGCAACATCACGGTCGAGCCGACCGAGGAGGCCAAGGCGGCGATGTACTCGATGCCGAGTTACGAGGACTTCGCGTACTCCGGTTTCGGACCAGGGTCCGGTGAAGCCGTGCGGCTCGATGACAGCGAACTGGGTCTCGACCGGATCTGAGGACTCGCACTCGACGAACGGGGCGTGCCGCACCAGGCGTGGCACGCCCCGTTCGTCGTCTTGGCGCAGTGTGGCTGGGTACCCCGGTCGAGGAGTCCGTCCGTTGTCGCCAGCCTCGTGTGGGCACGGATGCCCACAGAGGACGCTCAGGCGGACGTCTTGAGGTCGTAGATCGCTGCGTCGCCGTTCTCGAAGCGTCGCATCGCGAACGGCTCGAGAGTTCGAGCATGCGGCCGGGTTTTGTCGACGTAGACCCAGCGCACGCCGAGCGTCCGCAGCCGTGCGGCCGTCGCGGCGCTGGGCGCCGCGATAAAGCCGTCGTTGAGGCGGAGGATCTCGGGCCGCCAGTAGTCGACGGTGATCGAGTCGCGGCCATCAGGCGCGACTCGAGTCGCGCGTGGCGTCGCAGTCCAGCCCTCGACGAGCGACTGCCGTTCCGAGAAAGCGGTCACTACCCAGCGGCGGCTGTCGCAGCCGCCTCGAGGTGCCCTGGGGGTGGTGCAGTGCCGGTTGGTCATCACGACGTCGTCGATGCTGGAGTGGTCGCGGATCCACCGTGCAGCGTCGATTTGTTGCTGGGTTACGGCGTTGACGGTGTCGATGCTCACCGGCTGCGCAATCGTCGTCTTCACCTGGTCCGGGGCGGAACGCCCGAGCACCAACGGACCGCTGACTGTCACGGTCAACGCGACCGCGGCTGCCGCGGTGCGGACTCGACTCGCTGGCGCGCGTCCGGCGATCGCGCCCAGCGCCGCGACAGCGGCCAGGATGGTCGCTCCCCACCAGAGTTGGGCCCACGCCTGGCCGTAGGCGCCGGGTCTCAGCACGCCCTCGACGGCTATCGGCACGGCCACGAGCGTCGCGGCACCCACGATCGCGACGAGCCACATCCGTCTCATGGCGTGGATGCCGAGCCGGCGGCAGATCTCGAGGATGCCGAGCGCCCCGCCGATACCCATGAGCGGGACGGCTGCACTGGCGAAGTAATACTGGCTTCGCCCTGGGTGTGAGAAGACGCCGACTGCCCCGGCCCCGGCGAGTATCGCGCCGACGAGCAGCCAGGTGACAGGGTCGGTACGGGAATGTCGCGAGAAGGGCAGCGCGAACACACACGCGGCGCGACTGAGCACCGCGAGAACGGAAACCACGACTGCCATCCAGCGCAACGGCGCTGTCGGCAGGTCGCCCAGCCACACCTGTATCGGTGTCTGCAATGCGGCGCCGTCCAAGCCGAAGGCCAAGCCGGCGCTGGAGCCGCGAAACACCAGGAGCACGGTGACACCGAGCGCACCGGTGACGACAGCGAGGTCGACCAGCACAGCCCGGACCAGGCGTCGCTCGAGGACCACCATCGCGGCTGCCGCGAGTGCTAGACCGGCGACCACGAGAGGTGCGGCTGACCCTTTGGTCCCGGCCGACGCCACCGCGAGCACCGGCACCAGCGCCCAGGCTCCCGTCATCGCCTGTCCTCGCCAGCGCAGCGCAAGGACCAGGACCAGCGCCACCAGCATCGGTACAGCGAGAGCGGTCGTCGGCGACAGCGGGTTGATCGGGAGGGCAAGGGTCAGCGTGCCGAAGATGTTGGCCTGCCCGCCGGCCATCGCGAGCCCCGCCGCGAGGACGCCGGCTAGCGGACGTCCGGACAGTCGCAATGCGCCTACCGCCACGGTGGCGACGAGCGCGGCTGGCATGACTGCTGGCATGAATCGCAGCAGCACATCATCGAGTTCTACCCCCGATACCCGCGTGGTCTGGGCGATCCATGCATGGGTGAACCAGTGGTAACCGAGGTCCTCGCCGCGCACGGTCGGCCAGCCTGTCGGGCCGCGATGCAGAAGTTGAGAAGCCAGGGCCAGGTGAAGGTAAGCGTCCTCATGCACGCGCCACGCACCAGGCGGGAAGACCAGGCGGTGGTCGCGGAAGTAAGTGAGCAACTGGATCGCGGCGGGGGCGGCCGTGATCCCGACGAGCGGTCCCCACCACCAGGGCAGCGATGCGCAACTGGCCCCGCGGATCCGCCGACGTGTCGTCGGTACCGCGAGGAGCACGATCCCCACAACGATCGGAACCACGGCGGACAGCCAGGTGGCGCGAGTGAGGCCGGCCAGCACCTGGCTGGGAACCGCAATGGCTGTTCCCAATGCGAAGCCCATCACCACGTCCTCGACCAGCCAGCCGTGGCGAGGCCGAATGGTCCGCCAGACCAGCGAACCGGGCAGCACCTGGGTCAGCACCACACCGGCCGTCATCCGCAGCAGGTCAATGACGGAAAGGCCGGTACCAACCGCGTAGACGAGGAAGACGACGGCTGACACGAGAGCGCCACCGACAGCCACGACCTCGTGGACTGCGCGGTGGCTGCGGCTCGGTCGCCTCGATTCCACACTCGGCGCCGGCACGGATACTGAGGTACTCACGGGCCTCCCAGTGGTCGACAGGAGCGTGGGATACGAGCCGGGCCCCGGGGCGGCTGCCAACGCAGGCTCACTATAGGTGAGTGGCCGGTGAAGGCCCTCGTCTTTGGTAGCCTGCCGACGCGTGTCCCGGCCGCATCGCACCACCCCTCCTCGTCCTCCCTCGGTTCCGCTCGCCCGTGACGGCGAACAGGTAGCCGGTGACGGCTACTTCGGGACACGGCTCGCCTATGACACGGCGCGGCAGGCCACCTGGCGGCACCTCTGCCGGTATCTGTCCCGATGGGTGGAGCCGGACGACGAGGTCCTGGAGTTGGGCGCCGGCTGGTGTGACTTCGCGAACCAGATCACGGCAGCACGGGTTGTTGCCATGGACGTCGATCCCATTGTCGAGCAGGCAGCCGCCTCCCACGTCCATCCGGTGCTCGGCGACTGCACTGACCTGGCGCGGTTCGCGGACGGCTCCTTCGATGTCGTCTTCGCGTCGAACCTGCTCGAGCATCTCGAACGGGCCGACGCGACAAGGCTGCTAGCCGGCGCACGTCGGGTGCTCCGGCCAACCGGCCGGCTCGTCTTGATGCAGCCAAACTTCCGACTCGCGCCGCGCCGCTACTTCGATGACTACACTCACGTCGCCATCTACACCGACCAGTCCTTGCGTGACTACCTCACTGCAGAAGGGTGGACCGTCGTCACGGTCCGAGCGCGTTTCCTGCCGCTCACGGTGAAGTCGCGTGCCTCGCGCCTCACATTTCTCGTGCCGTGGTACCTCCGGTCGCCGGTGAAGCCGCTTGCCGGTCAGATGCTCGTCGTGGCCAGACCAGCCAAGGAGCCGCGATATGGCTCGTGACCAACGCCTCGCTGTCGTGCTCCCGACATACAACGAGAAGGACAGCATCGCCGACTGCGTCCGGCGCTTCGAGGCGCTCGACGCGGTCGCGGAGGTCATCGTGGTCAACAACAACGCCGCGCCAGGCACCTCTGACGAAGTAGCCACCACCGGTGCACGAGAGGTCGTCGAGACCACCCAGGGCTACGGTGCCGCCATCAAACGGGGCCTGCGCGAGGCGGTGAACTCGGGCGCCGAACTCGTCGCGGTATGTGAGCCTGATGGCACGTTCGAGCCGGAGGACCTGCGCAAACTGCTCGCGTTCCTGCCCGAGTGTGACCTGGTCGTCGGCTCCCGCACCGTGTCCAACTTCATCTGGCATGGCGCGAACATGGGCTGGTTCTTGCGGTGGGGCAACTGGGCGGTCGCCAAACTCATCGAGGTGCTCTACAACACCTCTTACCTCAGCGACGTCGGTTGCACCTTCCGGGTGATGACCAGCGCTCAGGCCGAGACCATCCTTGCCCGGTCCACTCTTGACGGGTCGGCCTACGGGCTGGAGATGCTCCTCATCAGCGTCACCGCCCGAGCCCGGATCGTGCAGGTACCGGTCAACTACCGCGAGCGGGTCGGCGTCTCGTCGGTGACCGGGGACCTCGGGAAGACGGTCGTCCTCGGGGTCGAGATGATCGGCTTGGTGCTGCGGATGCGGATGCGTCGGCACGCTGTTCGCCGTCGTCGGTGAGGGACGCTGGGCCCGACGACGCGATCGGCACCGTGGCCTTGCGAGTCGGCTGTGCGCGTCGTGGGTCGGTGGTCGAACTACTCCGAGTCTTGTGGTTCGAGAGGCCGACCGCGGTGATTTGGAGACGCTGCTCGGGAGCCGGTACCTTAGAGAGGTTCTATTGCCAGGCAGCGGCCTACGGATGAAGGACGTAGTCCTGACATCACCGACGCAGCCTCGCTATTTCTCTTGCCGGGCGTCCCGCGCATCTGGCCTCGTCATGAGGAACGGTGGGTGGGGAGTGCAGGGAAGGGCAGTCCGCACGGACTCTCGAGCGCGAGGGAAACGCGGGCGACCACACAAACCCGGGCGTCGCCGCCAGGGTGACCAGACGACAATGAAGGAACCAGGTTGCCAACCATCAACCAGCTGGTGCGCAAAGGCCGGCAGGACAAGACCACCAAGGTCAAGACGCCTGCACTCAAGGGCTCCCCGCAGCGCCGTGGCGTGTGCACGCGCGTATACACGACCACACCGAAAAAGCCGAACTCTGCCCTGCGCAAGGTCGCTCGAGTACGCCTGACGAGCGGCATCGAAGTCACGGCGTACATCCCCGGTGTCGGTCACAACTTGCAGGAGCACTCGATGGTGCTCGTCCGCGGCGGCCGGGTGAAGGACCTGCCTGGAGTGCGCTACAAGATCATTCGTGGCGCTCTCGACACCCAGGGCGTGAAGAATCGGCAGCAAGCCCGCAGCCGGTACGGCGCGAAGCGGGTGAAGGGCTGATGCCGCGCAAAGGTCCCGCCCCGAAGCGTCCGCTCGTCGTCGACCCAGTCCACCAGTCGCCGCTGGTCACCGCACTGGTGAACAAGGTCCTACTCGACGGCAAGAAGTCGATCGCCGAGCACATCGTCTACGGCGCGCTCGAGGGCTGTCGGGCAAAGACTGGTACCGACCCCGTGCAGACGCTCGAACGGGCGCTCGAGAACATCAAGCCCACCCTCGAGGTCAAGTCGCGCCGCGTCGGCGGCGCCACGTATCAGGTGCCAGTCGAGGTCAAGCCGAACCGCGGGACGACGCTTTCGCTGCGTTGGCTGGTTGGCTACTCGCGGCAGCGCCGCGAGAAGACCATGACCGAACGGCTCATGAACGAGATTCTCGACGCCTCCAACGGTCTCGGCGCTGCGGTGAAGCGGCGCGAGGACACCCACAAGATGGCCGATTCGAACAAGGCATTCGCCCACTACCGCTGGTGACCCCACCCGGCGCGCCGCCCGTCACTCTGTGACGGATGGCGG
>JBOFJB010000460.1:0-7281 GCA_051650465.1 Dermatophilaceae bacterium
ACGGTTTGGTCACGTAGTCGTCGGCGCCCAGTTCGAACGCGTCGGTCTCGTCGTACTCGCCATCCTTCGCCGTGAGCATCAGCACGGGAGCCCACACCCGCTGGGCGCGGAGCCGCCGCAGCACGTCGTAGCCGTGGATACCGGGAATCATGATGTCGAGCACGACCACGTCGTACTCGCACAGGGTGGCCATCCGCAGCCCGCTGAGTCCGTCGACGACGTGATCGACGACCCAACCCTCCTCCCGGAGCGCCTCACTGAGGGCTTCGGCTAACGGTCGCTCGTCTTCGACCAACAGCACACGCACGGCCAATCCCCGTTCTCAGGCGAATCTCAGTGACCTCTGGCTAGGGTATTCCCCGTACCGGTCGCCACGCGATCGGAAACCCGAGCCGACGCCCGGGAGACGCGAACCCCCTGCACGCGTCTCCCGGGCGTCTTCGTGTCTGCCATAGACATGTCGCGCCGGAGCCGGCGGTGGAGGCCGGCCCTCAGATGAATGTCGGTCAGCGCCACCCGAGGATGTCGCCGCCGCGGCGCCCGCTCGGTAGAGGGCGGCATCCTCGGGTGGTGCGGTGCTCTCGGCCGACGCCGGTGACACCAGATGCGCACTGATCGGAGTAGTCGGATCTTTGCTGCGGATAACGATGCGTATCGAGTTTAATGATCGCGATTTCGTATCCTGTGCAACCTCAGGGCGTGGATATGATCGACTCATGGTCGATCAGCAACGTCACCTCGTCACCGCGATTCCCGGGCCGCGTTCCTGGGAACTCCACTCCCGGAAGACCGCGGCAGTCGCAGCCGGGGTGGGCACCGGGCTGCCGGTGTACGTCGTCGATGGGGCCGGCGGCATCCTGCGCGACATCGACGGTAACCAGCTCATCGACTTCGGGTCGGGCATCGCGGTCACGACCGTCGGCAACGGCAATCCGCGCGTGGTCGCTGCGGTGCAGGAGCAGATAGCTCGGTTCACCCACACCTGCTTCATGGTCACGCCCTACGAGCCGTACGTGGCGGTGTGCGAGAAGCTCAACCAACTCACCCCCGGGGGCCACGAGAAGCGGTCGGCGCTGTTCAACTCCGGTGCTGAGGCGGTCGAGAACGCGGTCAAGATCGCGCGGCACGCCACCGGCCGACCGGCCGTGGTGGTGTTCGAGCACGGCTACCACGGCCGCACCAACCTCACCATGGGGATGACGGCCAAGAACATGCCGTATAAGCACCGGTTCGGCCCGTTCGCTCCGGAGATCTACCGGATGCCGATGGCCTACCCGTACCGGTGGCCGGGAGGCCCGGAACGATGTGCCGAGGACGCACTGCGCACGGTCACCGACATGGTCCACGCCCAGGTGGGCGAGGAGAACACCGCGGCGGTCGTCATCGAGCCGGTGCAGGGCGAGGGCGGCTTCATCGTGCCGCCGCCCGGGTTTCTGCCCGGCTTGGCCGACTGGTGCCGCGCGCACGGCATCCTGCTCGTGGCCGACGAGGTGCAGAGCGGGTTCTGCCGCACCGGCGACTGGTTCGCGTCTGACCATGAAGGCGTGGTCCCCGACCTCATCACTACCGCCAAGGGCATCGCCGGTGGCATGCCCCTCGCGGCGGTCACCGGTCGTGCCGAGATCATGGATGCCGTGCATGGGGGCGGGCTCGGTGGCACTTACGGCGGCAACCCAGTTGCCTGCGCCGCCGCGCTCGCGTCGATCGAGACGATGGAGACTGAGGACCTCGCCGGCCGAGCGCGCGCGATCGGCGCGGTGCTCACCGACCGGCTGGAGCGGCTCGCCGACACGTTCGACGAGATCGGCGACATCCGTGGCCGCGGGGCAATGATCGCTATGGAGTTGGTCACCGATCGCGTCACCAAGGAACCAGCATCCGCGTTCACCGCCGCGGTGAACAAGGGCTGCCACGAGCGGGGGCTGGTGACGCTCACCTGCGGGACCTACGGCAACGTCTTCCGCTTCCTCCCGCCGCTCTCCATCGGCGACAACCTCTTGCACGAGGGACTCGACCTGCTCGAGGAGGCGTTCTCCTCCGCCGTCGGTTGAGCCGAGGGCGGGTCCACGCGGTCGGGCCGCGGCGCGGTCACGGCCGCCGGCCGGTGTCTGAGGGTCGAGCCGGACGCGACGTCATCGAGGCGCCCCCGCACCCGGCCACGCCGCGCTCGCTTCGGGCCGCGTGTCGGTGCTCTGCTTCGGGGGTCGAGCCCTTAGCGTCGATACCGACCGGGCCAGGTATGGGATGGCCCGGTCGCTCCGTCTGGACGCCGGAATTCGCGGCGGGGCCGGCTCCGCTGTGACGCAGCGCCTGCCATTCATCTCCACGTCGGGGCGCGACGAACCCTGCTGCGGGCAGCCTGGTGATCCGTCAAGTATTGGGTCAGGTCAGGCCGGGTAGGCGCGCACCTCGGCCGCCGTGACACCCGCCCACACCGGAGATCCCGGATGCAGCCGCAGTTCGGCGAGCGCTGCGAGCGTGATCTCGGCGACGATCGTGGTGGCCGCCACACTGGCGATGTCGAGCCGCACCCGGGCGTACTGGCCGACCAGTTCCACCGAGGCGACCGTCGCGGGCCACACCATGCGGTCCGACCCCTCCGGCCGGTCGAGACACAGCATGACCGCGGCCGGTGGGAAGGCCACCCACTGCTGGCCACGATGGCCGTGTCCGGCCATGGCGACCAGGCCGATCGCAGTCTCGACGTCGCGGCCATCCGCGCTGTGCCCGGAGAGCAGGTTGAGCCCCACGACCGAGGCCACGTACGGCGTGCGCGGGTGCTCAACCACCTCGGCGGGTGGGCCCTGCTGGATGACGACGCCGCGATCCAAGAAGACCACGTGGTCGGCAAGGGTGAGCGCGTCGAGCGGGTCGTGGGTGACGAGCACTGTGGTGCCGCCGTAGTTCTGGAGCCGGGCCGCGAGGGCGGCTCGCACCTGCGGCCGGGTCTGCAGGTCGAGCGCCGAGAACGGCTCGTCGAGCAGCAGCAGGCGCGGGCCGGTGGCCAGGGCCCGGGCCAGCGCGACACGCTGCGCCTGCCCGTGCGAGAGCGTCGCGGGCCGGCGATCGGCAAGGTCGGCCACGCCGAGCGCGGCGAGTTCGCGGTCGGCCGCTAGGGCGGCCGCGCGGCGCGTCATCCCCCTGTTCCGCGGGCCGAACGCGACATTCCCTCGAGCGCTGAGATGAGGCAGAAGGAGGTGCTCGGCGACGAGGAGGCCGACCGCGCGCTCCGACGCGGGGCGATGCGTGCTGCTATCCGCCCAGGTGTGTCCGTCGACGCGGACGTGGCCGGATGACGCTCGGGCCAGGCCGGCGAGCACGTGCAGGGCGGTGGTCTTGCCGGCGCCGTTGGGGCCGAGGATGGCGACGACCTCGCCGTCACAGGCCAGCAGCGGGAGGTCGAGAGTGACCGGTCCGCGGGTGACGCGAAGGTGTGCGTCCAGGGTCAAGTGAGCCACCTCCCGCGGAGCAAGGCGAGCACGACCACTGCGACCGCGAGCAGCGCCAGGCTCAGCGCGACAGCCGCCTGCGGGTCGTCCTGGAGCGCGACGTAGACGGCGAGCGGCGCGGTCTGGGTGCGGCCGGTGAGGTTGCCGGCGAAGGTGATGGTGGCGCCGAACTCGCCGAGTGCGCGGGCCCACGCCAGCGCCGCACCGGACGCGACGCCCGGCGCGGCCATCGGCAGGGCCACTCGGGTGAGCACGCGCAACGGCCGGGCTCCGAGGGTCGACGCGATGTCGAGCACCCGGCGATCGATGCCCCGCATCGCGCCCTCGACGGCGAGTACATAGAACGGCAGCGCAACGAAGACTTGAGCGAGCACCACGGCGACCGGGGTGAACGGGATCCGGACGCCGGCCAGTTCGGCGAGCGGCTCCCCGATCAGACCGCGGCGACCGTAGGCGAGCAGCAGGGCGACCCCGCCGACGACGGGTGGCAGCACGACCGGCACGGTGAGCACGGCGCGCAGCCAGGTCGCGGCGCGGTTGTCGGCGCGGGAGAGCAGCCAGGCGAGCGGCGTACCGAGGATGACGCAGACCGTCACCGTGGCCCCGGTGGTGAGGGCCGAGAGCCGCAGCGCCGGGCGGATGGCGGGGTCGGCCAGCCGCTCCGGCAGGCCGGACCAGTCGGTGCCGGCAAGCAGGCCGAGCAGAGGGAGCACGACGAGCGCCGCCGCTAGGCCGGCTGGGACCACAAGCGCCGCACGTGAGGTGAGCATCCGGCGCGCGGTCATGGCGCGAGAAAACCTGCCTTCTGCAGCACCCGTAGGCCCTCGGGGCCGGCCACGTAAGCGGCGAAGGCGGCGGCGTCGTCATCCGACCCGAACCGGACGAGCGGGTACGGGACCACGGTGTTCTGCGCTGCGGGGATCTCGACCCCGCGGACCGTACCGGCTGCCGAGACGACATCCGAGCGATAGACGATAGCGGCGTCCGCCTCCCCAAGGGTCACCTTGGCCAGGGTGGCCGACACGTCGACTTCGCGAGAGACGACATTGGCGGTCACCCCTGCCTTGGCCAGGACCTCGTCGGCGACCTTGCCGCATGGCGCCGCCTCGGCGCAGAGGACGACGGCGACGTCCTGCTTCGCCAGGTCCGCGAGAGAGTCGATATCGGCCGGGTTGTCGGGCGGGGTCACGATCCCCAGGGTGTTGCGGGCGATCGTGGTCGTGGCGGTGGGTTCGGCATCGTCGACCTCCTCGAGCGAGCCGGCGCCCGCGCTGAGGAACAGGTCGACCTCGGCGCCTTGCGAGATCTGTTGTGCCAGAGTGGTGCTCGACGCAAAACTGAGTTGGATGGTCGTCTCCGGGTTCGCCTTCTCGTAGGCGTTGGCAAGTGAGGTGAGCGGTGTCGTGAGCGAGGCTGCCGCAAGCACGGCGACCTCACCGGTGCCCGACTTCCGGCCGGATGACGCCGGGTCGAGTTCGTCCGGGTCGGCGCCGCACGCGGCAAGGGCGACCAGCAACGCACTGGCCAGAGCGTAGGAGGTGACGGAGCGTCCCGTCCCCATGACGGTGGCGCGTCGCCGCATCCTGACGGGCAGCCGGGCCACCGATACGTGGCAGGAGCGCCAGGTGTGCGCTCGCGTCGTGAATCGTCGCCCTGGCGTGCCGGGATCGAGGTGGTGCGAACGGGATGCGGTGGGGGTCGTCATCCGGTTCACCGGGGAACCCCGACGACGACGTTGGTGGACTTGATCGAGGCCACTACGACCGAGCCGACCTCGAGGCTCAACTCATCGGCCGCCTCGCGCGACATCAGCGAGACGATGCGGAACGGCCCACATTGAACCTCGACCTGAGCCATCACGGTGTCGCGCAGCACCCGGATGACGATGCCGCGCATCCGGTTGCGGGCGGACTCCTCGGCAACCTCGCCGACCGGTGCGGGGCTGGCTCCCTCGCGGGCAATGGTGGCCAGGTCGGCGCCCTGGATGACGAGCCGGCCGGCGTCGTCACGGGCGGCAGGTAGGCGGCGAGCATCGACCATGCGGCGCACGGTGTCGTCGGAGACGCCCAGTAGCCCGGCAGCCTCAGATACCCGAATATGCGTCACAAAATCGACGATAACACCGCATTTGCGGAAAACCTCGCCGTTTCGACACCACCGACGGCCAGCATGCCAATGGTGCCTGCGGTCAGCGCCGTCGGGAGCGCGAACTCAGGGCAGGTTCCAATCGACGGCATCCGAACCCGCTTCGGCAAGAAGCGCATTGGCGCGGCTGAACGGCCGGGAGCCGAAGAAGCCGCCGTGTGCCGAGAGCGGGCTGGGGTGTGCCGACTCGATGCACGGGATGCCGGGAAGGTGCGGCACCAGGCCGCGAGCGTCCCGGCCCCAGAGGATCGCGACGAGCGGGCCGCCGCGGTCGACGAGCGCCTGGATAGCCGCCGCGGTCACGTGCTCCCAGCCCTTGCCGCGGTGGCTGGCCGGCTTGCCCGGTGCGACAGTGAGTACTCGGTTGAGCAGCAGCACGCCGCGTTCGGCCCACGGGGTGAGGTCGCCGGTGGCGGGGGTCGGTGTGCCGAGGTCGTCGTGCAACTCTCGGAAGATGTTGACCAGGCTCTTCGGCACCGGCTGCACGTCCGGCGCCACCGAGAACGACAGGCCCATCGCGTGGCCGGGGGTGGGGTACGGGTCCTGGCCGACGATGAGCACCCGCACGTCGTCGAGTGGTTGGGCGAACGCTCGCAGTACGTGCGGACCAGCCGGGAGGTAGCCGCGCCCGGCGGCGACTTCGCTGCGGAGGAACTCACCGAGCTGTCCCACCACGGTCTCGACCGGCGCCAGTGCCTCGGCCCAACTCGGGTGCACGAGTTCGCGCAGAGGTCGGGCAGGCGATGGTGCGCTGGTCGTCATCCGGGAAAAAGTACCCTCTGGCACACCGCTATTGCTGGTTGGGCCACATCGAGGCGGTCCTGCTGGTCGCGCTTTCGAGCCCGCCACGATGCGTTGCTGCACGACGGCGCGCTGGCGATGGTGCACCGTAGAGGGTGAGCCGCTGAACGTGCGGTGGGAGGGCGTCCGCCATATCGTGGCCGGACAGATATCGTCGCAAACTGCGCGCAGGGGGCGGAGATGGTTGATTACCGCCGAGAAGCCGTGCTAATTGTTGACCGCACTACTGGTCGATTCGAAGACCGGACCGCGGATGTTGCGACCTACCGCCGGGCCGATGGAAAGACCCGTGTCGCCTTCAAGAACCGGCCCGAGAAGCCATTTCACTATGGTCGTCGCCGGGCGCAGATCATCGCGGGTCGGCAGATCTCGATACCACCGGGTGCGCTGGTCAGCGTTGATGGCGCGATCTGGCGCAGCGTGACCGAGGTATGGGAATTCGAGGGACCGGACGGGTCGTTCCGCCACGCCTTTTACCGCCGGAAAAGTGAAGAGGTCTCTATTGCCCGGCCCGCCGAACAGATCGATGTCGTGGTGGGAGCACAGCAGGAACCAGCGGCGAAGAAGATTCTGCTGTATTGGCGCACGCTAGTGAACCGGCTTCCTGCCGACGACCCCTTGCGCCCGGTCTACGACGGGACGGCCTTCGTCCATCCCGAGAGTGCCTTGGCCCGATACCTGCGCGGCGCACGTATCACGACATCGGAGTCGCCCGCTCCGGCTATCTTCCCGTTCCGGTGCAACCTGAGCCAGCGAGAGGCGGTCGACAATGCGTTGCGCAGTTCGGTCTCGGTGATCGAAGGGCCGCCGGGAACGGGCAAGACCGAGACCATCCTCAACCTGCTGGCGAGCATCGTGGCGGCTGATGCGGGGACGGTCGGCGTCG
>JBOFJB010000461.1:0-3994 GCA_051650465.1 Dermatophilaceae bacterium
TGTCGATCTCGATGCGGAGGAGTTCGGTCTCGGTGGGATGGATGTCACGCAGGGAGACTTCAAGGTGTCGATGGGGGGTGGCTGAGCTCGTTCCGACGAAGTCGGCGCCTACCGTGGCAGGCTTCGCAGGCCAGACGGCGAGGGTGCCGTGCCGCTGGACGGCGTGCGGCGTGAAGAGTAGGAGGTCGTATCCACGGATCGTCGCCCCTGCCGAACGGTAGCCGCCTGGAGGGCTTGCCCGCGTGTCGAAGTCGTCGATCTGGAGGCGCATCCCTTCCGGCAGGTCGTGTTCCGCGACCAGAGCCTCGAGACGTTCGGTGACCATCCCCATGATGCGAGAGTTGAGGTTGTCGTAGTCCTGATGGGAGAGCCCGCCCCGCCCGGTGAGGTTCTCGGCGAGAGAGCGAGCTGCGGTGGCCGCCGCACCAGTGACGCCTAGGCTCGACCTCACCAGCCTGATGGTGTCCATGCATCGTTCCCCGACAAAGGCCACGAACGCCTCGGGGCGCTCGCCATCCGCCGCCTCCAGTGCATCGATGTAGATGTCCTTCTGGTCGGCGAAGACGACAAGCGGCACGCCCGGACGGCGATAGGTGAACACGGATGCCAGCGCTCGCGCCACCC
The DNA here is from genome assembly GCA_051650465.1 of Dermatophilaceae bacterium. GTDB lineage: Bacteria > Actinomycetota > Actinomycetes > Actinomycetales > Dermatophilaceae > JBOFLG01. The sequence continues at coordinate 625 of JBOFJB010000461.1, forward strand.
GTCCGTTGCCGTCGGCGAAGGGGTGGATACGCACGAACGCGTAGTGCGCGTAGGCGGATTGGACCACCGGGTGCGCGTTGACAAACGCCGGAGTCTGTAGCTCGGCAACCAGGCGCGCCATCTCGAGCGAGGTGTCGTCGGGCGGTGCGTAGTGGAAAACGCGGCCGGTGTCGGCGCTCGTCGGGTTGTTCGGCATCGTCTTGTAGGCGCCCTTGGGCAGCGGCTGCTTCTGCGGACCGACCGCGGTGAAGACTTCGTAGGTCTCCTGCGACTTGCAGATCACCTCGTGCAGGTGCCGGATCCACGCTTCGGTGATCGGCTGCGCACCGGTGACGAGGTCGAGCACCAACTCATAGCCGGCGAGGGCGTCGTTGATCGAACGTTCCACGTGCTCGCCGTGCTGGGCGAGCGCGGCCTCCCAAGTCGCGGTCTGTTCGGCGATGGTGCGGGTGAACCCGCGGTTGGTGGTGTAAAGCCCTTCGATGGCGCCGGTGTCGACGGCGGCGTACCGCGTGGCTACCCGGACCGCGCGTTCCATCGTCTCGGGTGACGCCTCGTCGCGGCTCTCCTCCAGCAACCTCGCGTACCGGTCGACGACCGAGAGGTCGTAGTCGTCGCACCAGCCGACGAACCCCGGGAAGGGCTCATACCGACCGGGGGTCTCACTCACCCCCGCAGGCTAACCGAGCGCCGAGGCGCCATAAGGCGGATGAGACTTCGCCCGGGCGTAGAGATGGGCGGGAGCGCAGCGCAGGAGTTGCCTTGCCGTGTGCGCCCCGGCATCTGCGAAGTTGATCATCCTCCGGGCCGGCCAAATGATCTGATCATCGGGGCAGCTGGCCGGCGGGTGGGAGGTCGCGCGGCCGTCAGGGTGGGTCGCGGTCGAGGAGGGCGAGATCCGGGTCGCTCGCGAAGATGCCGTCGCCGCTGAGTAGAGCCGCTCCGATGGCGAGCGCTGTCACTGCGATCCAGCGGTCGGCCACATGATGCTTCGCACCGAGTGCGTCACCTCGCCGCCTCGCGTCCGCGGTCAGCTGAGCAAAGCGCTGGATGATCGCCTCGTCGACCGGGATGGTCGCAGCGCTGTCGAGCTGGGATCGAATGGTTGTGAGCCGTCGCGCGCCGAAGTCGCGAATCAGGCACCACGTAAGGACCTCGGCGCGAGTTTGGGCTGCGATGACGACTGACTTGCCGGCGAGCATCGTGCGCCAGCGACCGGTGTTCGGGTGTGGCTGGTTCTTCAGCCCGAACAGATGGCTCCAGACGTCGGTGTCGATAACGACGAGATTCGGCGTCATGGTTGCTTACGTCTTGAGAAAGTTGACGAACCCCGCGTACTCCTCGTCGGTGAGCTCGATGCCCCCGTCGGGCTGAGGCCCCGGCTTCGCCAACTCGGCTGTGAAGTCAGCGGGCTCGTGCCTCAGCCAGGCATCGGGGAGTGGGTCGTCGGCGATGAGCGGTTTCGTCACCGAGCGCACGCGACCACTTGAGTCCAACGATGCTTCGCCGGACACGTGGACTCGGCGCCCGATGAGCGGAGCGATATGGAGCGGTCGCGGTATCTGCTCGAGTGCCACACGGTTCCCGATGTCGTCGACGAGCCGGAACCTGCCCGAGCGCAGATCCACCGCTTCGAGCGTTCCCGACAGGTCGGCCTCACGGGTCGGTTGAGCCTCGCGTGCGGTCCACGTTTCGCGGTGGATGCGGTCACTGAAGATGTGTACGACTGGGCTGCCAGCCACTCGAGCCTCGACCGACGGCGCCGCTGCTTTGAGCGCCTTGACCAGGTCAGCGGCGCTCTCGGCGACGGGGTCGGTGACCCAGCCGGGCCGGGCATCGTCGGCGATACCTCGGATGACGTCGTCGAACTTGGCGTCGAGGTCGGCGATCTCGGCGGGCTCGACATCAAGCGTGTCCGGCTCGCCTCGGGAGATGAGAAGGCGCGTACTGCCTTCTGACACACCGGTCAGCCGCATCTGACTGATCTGCGCGAGTGTGTCGTTCGGACGTCCGCGTCGCTCGGAATCGACGCTGAGCCGAGCGATGCGCAGGTGCAGCTCTTGCAGGCTGGCCGCGATGGCGCTGAGGTCGGACAGCGGGATCTCTCCCGTGGGGAATGCGGCGTCGATCAACCGCAACTCGAGTTGGTGGGACATCGTCGACACCTCCGTCGGTCAACCTGGCACGAGTGTGGCAGGTGCGTCGTCGATCAGCCCACCGAGGTCAAGTTGGACGCCGCGCGCGGCTCGATGTCGGTCGACGCACCGCGGCCAGCGTTGGGACCGATCGTGGCTGCTGCTCACGTCAGGGTTTCCCTGAGTTCGGCGTACTCGTCATCGGCACGAGCATCGTGGATAACGCGCCACAGGTCTCAGGTCGCGGCACCGCGAAGATGCGGCCGGGCGCTCGGGTCGAGGCCGAAGCCGTTGGCGAGGTGCATCTCCGAGCCGTCGGCCACGATGCGGAAGGGGAGCCACCCGTCGACGACGGTGACAGGCGGCTCCTATAGAGCCCGGCGCGCCGTCGGGTTGTCCACCGGTGACAGCCAGCCACGTGGTGGACCCCGATGTCGTGAAGGTGTGGCGTGCCGCCGGACGGTGCCGCGCAGGAAGCGACCCATGACGGTATGTCGTTGAGCCGATCGAGGCTCTCGTCACAATCGACCTCCGGGTTCGTCGTCGATGCCTGTCGGATGGCCAGGCCACGTGGGCGCGGTGCTGGTCGCGGGGCGCGTCGCCGCCTGCCAGCCGTTGCGACGCGAAGGTTGCGGAGGTGTTTCAGTTTGGGCCAACGGGACGCAGCGACTGTCCGGTTCGACCAGACTGAGGGCGTGCGTATCGTCCTCACTGGCGCGGCCGGCTTCATCGGTAAGGCAACCTGGCGGGAACTCGTGACCGCCGGGCACGACGTGGTTGCGGTCGACCTGCTCATCCCGGCCGCGCATGGGCCGACGACCCGCGAGGCGCCACCGGCCGAGGTGCACGTGCTCGACACCCGGTCCGCGCAGGCGTGGAGTCACCTCATCGACGGTGCGGATGTCGTCATCCACCTCGCGGCCATGGTCGGTGCCGGAGCCACGGCCGCCGATCTGCCGCGCTACGCCGGGCACAACGACCTCGGCACCGCGGCGATGCTTGCCGCGATGCACCACCGCGGAGTCCGTCGTTTCGTGCAGGCGTCCTCGATGGTCGTCTACGGCGAGGGCCGGTACACCTGCCCTACCCACGGCGGGCAGTCACCGCCGCCGCGGCATCCGCACGACCTCGACGCCGGGCGCTTCGACCCGGCCTGCGCGACTTGTGGCGGGAGCCTCGACTGGGCGCTGGTCGACGAGTCCGCCGTGCTGGACCCGCGCAGCGCCTACGCCGCG
>JBOFJB010000462.1:0-2620 GCA_051650465.1 Dermatophilaceae bacterium
CGCCACTCAGTTTGACGAGGTCGATGCTTGGCCGAATCGCGAGCAAGAGAAGGATGAAGTCCCGGAACCGGGTGAGCGCGAGCGCGCCCACGGCCAGACCGACGAGCAGGGCCAGCGGCAGCACGGTGAGCAGCCGGTCGCCCCTGGTGACCGCGACGCCGGACACCAGGGCAGCCGCGACAGCGACCGCCCCCAAGCCGAGGTCGAGCGTGAGCCGGAGCCGCAGACCGCTGAACGCGCCGGCTGCAGACCGCTCCGCAGCCGGCGGTCCGGCGATCCGCTCGGGTGCGGTATCACCCAGTTGCGGGCCGCCGGGTGCACGGTCCAGATGCTCGGTCGTCGGGTCGACCTGCGGCGTGGGCACGGTCAGTACCCGAGGTCGCGGCGGAGGCGGCGGCTGTTCGCCCAGACCATGACCCGGACCAGGGGGTCGAGTTCGCGCCGGTACGAGCCCACCCGCGAGGCGTACACCGCGCCGTCGGTGCCGGCACTGGCCTGCCGGGCAGCGAGCTGGGCATGGTAGCGGGCCGGCACGTCATGGCCGCCCTTGTCGAATTCGAGCACGGCGGGGTCCCACGGCTCGCCAACCCAGTCGAGCAGGTCGTGCAGGGTGGCTGCGGGGTCGGCGACGAGGTGCTCGTAGCGCACTTCTCGGTACGAGTCGGCCGGCAGTTCTCGGGCGGCACCTCGGGCGGCCCCGACGTACCGTGGCCACTTGACGGTCGACTTCAGGCACGACCAGTAACCGAACCGCTTGCGGTGCGACACTGCCACGTCACGCGGGTCCCGGATGACGTGCACGATCTGGGCGTCCGGGAAGATCCGGAGCACCAGCGGGAGATTCATGGCATAACGGGGGGTCTTGTCGGCCCATCGCTGCTTGCCCCGGGACCGCGCATAGTCGGTCTGCACGCCTTCGAAGAACTCCCGGATGCGCCGGACCCACTCGTCCTCGGAGAACCCGTACTGCGACAACCGTTTCCAGTCATCGGCGAAGATCGGCTCGAAGCCCTCGAGGAAGCGGGTCTCAGGACCACAACTGATCCTCGGATGGGAGTCGAGCATCAACCGGAGCATCGTCGTGCCTGAACGTTGGCAGCCGACGATGAAGATCGGTCGGCCTCCGGTAGGGGTGGCCGCAGTTTCCGGCTCATCAGCGGAGTCCGGCTGGAGGTCGAGCGCCGGCTGGGCCGCGGATGTGGTCATCGCAGATCAGCCGCGGCCGGAGGGCGGGGTCGACGAGGACCTTCCCGGCGGCTGCCGCACGACGAAAGGCGGTGGGCCGGACCCGGCCCGGGGCGCCGCGGGCACCGGCTCGCGGGTGGACCCGCCCGGCGCGTCGGAGCCGGTCTCGGCATCCGATGGATCCCGCTGCGGCTGGACCGGCCTCGCCGGGCGGGCGACCGGCGGGGCTGGGCGACCCGATGCTGCCGGGCGGGCCGGCTGCGGCGGCGACGCCGGACGTCCTGTCGAGGCGGGCACCGACGCTGCGGTGGACCCAGACGCCGTCGTCGGCCCCGACCCGTCAACGGTCGCCGCCTCCGCGCTCGCCGACGGATCAGCCTTCGGTCGGTCATGTCCCACGGCGGCGCCGTCATCCGCGGTCTCCGTGCGGGCGGTGGCCTCGCGGTACGCCGCGCCGACCGCACCGAGGCGTTGCTGAAGGTGACCCCGGGCGAGGAGCTCGAGCACCAGCACCAGCACCAGCGCGGCGAAGATCCCGGCACCGAGCACCGGCGGGACGAGAGACCCGACCTCGCTGAGCAACGTCGGAGCGGAAACACCGGAAACGAACGCCACCCGGTCCGAGGATGTCGCGGCCACCTGGCCGGCCGCCAACCGGGCCTGCTCCTGGGCGGCGGCCAGCGCCTCGACGGCCGCGCGTTGCTTGGCCTCGACAGTGGCGTACTCGGCGATGACCGGGCTGTACCCCTCGGCCTGGGTACGCGCCGCCTTCAGCGGGGCGTCCAGCGCGGCCGCCGCGACGTTGTCGCCATTGGCGCGCAGCCCGGCCTGTTGCTGTTCGAGTCCGGAGATCTTGCCGACCAGCGCCCCGTAGACCTCACGGGGATTGGCTGCGCCCTGCTTATCGGCGAGTTCCTTGGCTTCGGCGTTCGCCGCCGCCACCTGCTCGATCGCGGTGTCGCGATTGCGGGCCGCCTGATCGGCGCGAGGCTGGAACAAACTGACCAACGTCTCACGCACCACAGCCGAGAGCACGGGGTCCACGGTCTCGCGGTCGCTGTTCGTGTACTCCAGCCGCATCGACGGGCTCTCACCCACCTGGGCGACGGTCAAGCCGTCGAGCACCTCGCGCGCAGACATCGACGTGCGGTCGCCGACCACGTTGACCACTGCGGGGCTGGTTGCCGCAGCGGCAAAGGCGGCAGCGAACTGACCCACTCCCTGCGGCCCGGTGAACTGGCTGGTCGCCGTCCCCACCAGCGCGGTGCCGTTGATCGTGGCGACCGCGGTGTGGGTCCGAGGCTTGACCACGGCCCACATCACGGCGACGAGGACCGCGACGAGCGGGACGAGCACAAGAACCCGCCTCCTGGTCCGGAGGATGCGGAGGTAGTCGATGATCTCCATGTCGGTGCTCCCGATCGTGGGGTGAAGG
>JBOFJB010000463.1:0-2232 GCA_051650465.1 Dermatophilaceae bacterium
CGACGCCGACCAGCATGATGACGAAGAGGAACAGCATCATCACCGCGCCGGTGTAGACGAAGATCTGGATGACGCCGAGGAAGTCGGCATCCTGGGCGAGGTAGAACACCCCGAGCACGATCATCGTCAGTGCCATCCCGAGCGCGGCATGGACCGCCTTACGCGCGAACACCAGCCCGAGTGCGCCGAGCACCGCCACCGGCGCGAGCACCCAGAACGTCGCCGCCTCACCGGTACCGGTCACGACGCCGCCTCCGAGTCGCCGTCGGCGCGGGCCGGGCCGGCGTCATCCGCGCGGGCCTGTCGGGCCTCGACGTCGCTGCGCTGGCCGTCGATGGGGCCGGTGACCGCACCGAGGTAGTAGTCCCGCTCCTGCGCACCCTCGGCCATCGGGAACGGCGGCGGCAGCATGCCGGGCTGGAGTGGGGCGAGCAACTGGTCCTTGGTGAAGATCAAATCGGCCCGGTTGTCGTCGGCGAGCTCGTATTCGTTCGTCATAGTCAAGGCACGGGTGGGGCAGGCCTCGATGCACAGCCCGCAGAAGATGCAGCGCAGGTAGTTGATCTGATAGACGTGGCCATACCGCTCCCCCGGGCTGAACCGGCCGGTGCCGCCGGCGGTGTCGTCGTTGTCGGCGCCCTCGACGAGGATCGCGTCGGCCGGGCAGGCCCACGCGCACAACTCGCAACCCACGCACTTCTCCAGCCCGTCCGGATGCCGGTTCAACTGGTGTCGGCCGTGGAACCGGGGCTGCGGTGCCCGCCGCTCCTCGGGATACTGCGCGGTGGCCACCTTGCGGAACATCGTCGAGAACGTCACCCCGAAGCCGGCTACCGGGGCGAACAGGTCGGCGAGGAATCCGGGCTTCCTCTGCTGGTCAGCCACGGACGGCCTCCTCGGTGTCGCGGACACCCACGGCGGAATCCGGCGACGGCGGGAGCGCCGGCCGGGCGAGCGCGGGCTCCCGCAGGGTCTGCCCAGGGAGCGGCGGCACCGGGAACCCGCCCGCGTACGGGTCGACCTCATCCGGTGTCGTCGGATGCAGCGCCGCCTCCTTGGCCTCGGCCCGGCGGTCCCAGAGCCAGCCACCGACCAGCGCGGCCACGGCGATGACCCCGATCAGGCCGAGCGTGAAGACTGGGAAGACCCGCCCACCGATGACCACTCGGCCACCGGCGACGTCGTCGAGCCAGCCGTTCTGGGCGGCCCGGAAGAACGCGACGAGCACGACCCAGCCGAGCGTGGCCGGGATGAGGAACTTCCATCCGAAGCGCATGAACTGGTCGTAGCGGACCCGAGGGAGGGACCCCCGCAGCCAGACGAAGACGAACATGAACGACCAGAGTTTGATGGTGAACCACAGCAGGCCCCACCAGCCGGTGGTGAGCGCACCGTCGGCGACCAACCCGACGCCGGGCGGGGCGAGGTGGCCGCCGAGGAACATCGTCGTGGCGAGCGCGGCGACGGTGAACATGTTGATGTACTCGCCGAGGAAGAACATTGCGAACCGCATCGAGCTGTACTCGGTGTGGAACCCGCCGGTGAGTTCGCCCTCACCTTCGGCGAGATCGAACGGCAGCCGGTTGGTCTCGCCGACCATCGTGATGACGTAGACGAAGAAACTGAAGAACGCGGGGATGACGTACCAGAAGTCCTGGGCCTGGGCTTGGACGATCTGCGACGTCGACATCGACCCGGCGTAGAGGAACACCGCGACGAGCGAGAGGCCCATGGCGATCTCGTAGGACACCATCTGTGCCGAACTCCGCAGCCCACCGAGCAGCGGGTAGGTCGACCCTGAACTCCACCCGGCCAGCACCACGCCATAGATACCGACCCCGGCGACGGCGAGCACGAGCAGTACCGCGACCGGGGTGTCGGTGAGCTGCAGCGGTGTGGTGTGCCCGAACATCGACACCTCGCCACCCATCGGGATGATGGCGAACGACAGGAAGCACATGGTGGCCGTGATCAGCGGCGCGAGGGTGAAGACGAAAGCATCGGACGCCGCCGGGCGGACGTCCTCCTTCAACATGTTCTTGGCCCCGTCGGCGAGAGTCTGCAGCAGGCCGAACGGGCCGGTGCGGTTCGGGCCGGGCCGCTGCTGCATCCGCCCGATGACTCTCCGCTCGAACCAGATGACGAGCAGGGTGGAAAGCAGCAGATACACGAAGATGAGCAGCGCCTTGACGATGCTCAGCCAGAACGGGGTGTCGCTGAAGTCGGCCAGTG
>JBOFJB010000464.1:0-6432 GCA_051650465.1 Dermatophilaceae bacterium
GCGGGCACGATGCGCTGGGCCGCTATCTGCTCTACCTCGGCTTGTTCTTCGCCGGGTACGACGCCGCCCGCACCAGCATCCTCCAGCACTGGCGGGGACTCGTCTGGTTGTCGCTGTCCGGGGTAGGCGCCTGTGTGTCGACGGCATGGATCCTGGCTACCGGACCCGAGGTCCGCGCCGTGACCGACGGTGCCGAGTTGACACTGGTGGCATGGGCAGGCCTCGCCTGGCCGGTGTTCGTGATCGGTCTGGCCCAGCGCTTCCTGCCGGACCGCCCGCTGCCGCTCCTGGGCCGGCTGGGCCGGCACTCGATCGTGCTCTACTGCACCCACCCGGTGATCATGACCGCGGTCACCACTGTCCTGGCCGGGCGAGGCATCGACGACGCCCGGGCACTGACCGCCGCCAACCTGGTGGCCGCGCTCGCCCTCGGCATGCTGATGATCCGCTACCGCAGTCGTCAGCCTGTCGGCTTGCTGTTCGAGACGCCCTGGTCGGCAGCTCAGATCCTCGGCCGCTTCCGCCGCTCGCGCGCGGTGTCTCATTCGTCGTAGTAGGCATCCGGCAGGTCGGGCCTGTCGTCGCCGGCTCGTGCTGGCGACAGCAGAGGTCTTCCCGCGCGGTCGTGGCGATCGTTGACTTGATGGTGACGGGGTTGGCGGTGTCTGACACAACGAATCGCGCCGCCTCCCCCGTCATCCAGGTCGATGCGGGGCGTCCGGATGGCCGAACGTGAGAGTGGGTACGCCGTAGAGGTCTGCGTTAAGTGGACGGGTCATGGCCGGCGCGATGACTTCGACCACGACCATCTCGACCAGGAACTGGACGGTGGCGGCCAGCAGGTGGCTGGTGTGACCGACGGCAGAGCGGCTCTTCTCGCCGACCGAGACATGGAGGTGTGGGAGCAGGTCGCCGGTGTCGGGATCGTGAGCCAGGGTGCCGCCGCCGATGGCCTCCACCCCGCTGAGGTGGACTCGGCTCCACACCGGCGCGTCGGGGTCGGCGAGCTTCTCGCAGGAACCGACGATCTCGACCTCGGAGAACCCCGCGATGAACATCGGCACGTACCCCTGGCGCACGCCCCGGTCACGGCAGAAGGCGGCCAAGGTAGCGAAGAAGTCCTCTCCGTGGTCGAACGACACGGCGAAGGTCCGGCCGATGGAGAGTTCATGACTACGCATGTAATGTCCCTAGGAGAGGTGACGTGGCGGCGGCGGCGAGGTCGATGAACCGTTGACGCACCGTTTCCGGACTGACACCGGTCGCCAGCAGGAGGTGCAGCAGGACGCGGGACTTGATCGGGTCCAACCATCCGGCCGGGATCAACCCGCGTCGGAGGAGGTCGGATTCCGAACCGGGAAATCCGTAAGTCTTCGACAACACCGACCCCGCCCCGGTTCGAGAGGCCAACACGAGCGGCATGCGGGATGCGAGAGCAGTGAGTACACCCAGGCAGGCGGCCGGCGCGTGGCCCGCTCCGAAACCGGCGACCACCATGCCGTCGACCTTGGCGCCGATCGCTTCCAGAACGACCCCGTCGTCCCCCAGCCCCAGTGTGGCTGTGGCCGTGCGTACCTCGGGTCTGACCAGGTCTGAGACGATCGGCATTCCACGGCGGGGACGACTCCAAACGGTGGCGAGACCTTCGACCACACCACCGATGGGACCCGGATAGGAGGAGAAGGCGGCCGGGCCGGTGGAGTGCACCTTTCGAACCCAACGCGCGGCGTGAATCTCCTCACCTAACAGGACCACGCAACCGAGGCCACGAGCTGCTGAACTTGCGGCCAACTGGACTGCGGACAAGACGTTTGCCGGACCGTCCGCGCCGGCCTGGCCGGCATTGCGCATGGCTCCGGTGACGACGACGGGAATGTCGCTGCTGTGGACCAGATCGATCAACCAGGACGTCTCCTCGATCGTGTCCGTACCCTGGGTGACGACGACACCATCCACATCCGATCCGACAATCTCCTGCGTCAGGGACAGGATGTCGGCATAAGACAGTGACGCCCCCGGAGCCTGCCGGAACTGGGACACCCGCAGGTCCACCCTGGTGTCGGCCAGTCCGGGCACCGCGGCGAGCAGTTCGCGAGCGGACACTCTCGGTACGGCACCGCCGCCGGCATCGGTCATCGCGATCGTCCCGCCCATGGCGAAGACCGCTACCCGCGGTAGCAGGCTGGTTGTGGTCACGATGCCTTCTTCCAATGATCCGAAGCGAACTAACTTGCAGTCGGGAGAGATCCCACATAGGCACAGCTTGCGTCAACGCCGGCCATCGAGATCATCCGGCTGCGAGGCCGGACCAACCCAGACGCACCATGCTGGGATAGTGCCGAACAGCGGTTCACCAGCCAGACCCAGGGGAGATCAAGGTAGGCCGCGAGCAGGCGAAGTCGAGCGGCTGGCGTTGCGGCCTTGATGATCGATCGATTGGCGGCCTCTCCGACGACGCCAGTGAACTCACGAACCATTGAACGGCGTGCCGTGACATCCACGCGCCACATGCCATCGCCGCCGATCCAGTTGGCAATGACGGCTTCGCGGTCAGGAGATACGACGAAACCCTCCACGGATTCGTAGGCAGGGTCACCGATGACCTGCGCCCGAATCCCCAGAGATTCCATCAGAGCTACTGCAAGGAACAACAGGACCCGCTCATGCCGCGGGGTGTCGCTCACAACGCTTTCGGGGATGCAGAAGGCCCGTGAGGTGGATTCGCCGAGCATGTCGATAGTCGATTGCAGGTAGGGGTACTTATGGTCGAAGAAGAGCCACGAACTGGCCTCCTCACCGCGCTGCTCTCGGGTCCAGAACATCGGCAGCGACGGCAGCTCGGACAACGCTCGAAGGACGTGCCTGGCGCAGAACTCCGAGCCCAACCACATGCGAGACACCGCGTTGAGACCGGGTGCGGCCTCACGACTCACCGCGGACGCCGACAGCTTCTCGTAACTTGTCAGGCCAGCGCGAGTCTCGTGGAGCACATGATCGTCTGCCAGGAGCGCATCATCGTAGTTCGACACGGCCCAGACGATGGCATAGGTGATGTCGTCAAGTTCGTAGGCGATGGGCACCGGAACGACTCTCTCGGCCGAGATCGTGGCCACGGCTCGGTTGCGGACCGAACGGCCGTCCTGCGCGAAGAACCGGGTCCGTTCGTCATCGTCGACCGCACCGATGAGAAGGTCTCTCTCCAGGCTGGACCGCCCACCTCGCGTGGCCGCATTCTCGACCTTCACGAGCACCCGATTCGGGGTCACCGTCGCGGGGTGAACTCGGAGTTCCGCCTTCGCGCCGAGCATCGAACGCCCTCCAGGGAGGACCGCGCTCCAACTGGCCCCATCCCCGGAAGTCGATCGGGACAGGGCCACCTCTGGCCACGCACGGGTGACGAACTCTGCTATCGGAAACTGATCGTCGCACATCGCAACCGGCGGTCTGCGGAGATCACGGTGCCTGCTGGCGCCCGCGGCAGCCACTGTCCCGTTCGCTAGGAACGCACGCCGGCTCATGCGCATGTACGCGACCGTATCGCTGCCGACGATGTAGGGAACGAACACGACATCGCCCAAGACCAGCGGGGCGAGCGTGTCAGCAGCAAGTTGGGCCACGAGATGCCGCGTTTGGTGAGCCTGATCCTGTCGGTGAGCGCGCTCGTCGTCGGCGTAGTCCCACAGCCGCCCCAGAAATCCGTTCGTAGCGAACACTCGATCGGCGATCTCCGCGAAACTCCGGTCGGAAGGAATCCGCGTGCCGGTCTCGACATTGGCGAGATACCCGCGGTGAACGATCCGGCCGTGGGTGCGGAACCGGCCGCTGACTGCCGCAAGAGAGAGGTCGGCGCGGGCACGCGCTGCACGAAGTTCGGAGCCGAAGAGTTGGGCTGCGGGCACGGGTCGCGAGGCTTCACCCCCTTGCTCGTTCAACGCACTTCCTCACTCCCAAGCGTCGCCACGTCCAGTTGGCGACACGATACGGGTTCAGGTCCCCGTACCCGCAAGCTTGTATGAAGACTTCGATCCGGCGACAGCACCGGATTCATCCTTGACTCTGGGGACTGCATGACCGGCAACCGAGGCGATAGCACCCATACCCACGACACTCTCGGCGTACTCAAGAGTGAACCCCCGCGGCCCAGTTGGGCTACCAGGGTGGAGCGACTTCTCGAGCGGGACGGCACCGAGGTTGTCTCCTGGCTCTACAAGACCGACGGCACTTGGAACGTCGAAGTCGCCCAATGCTCAGCGTGGCCGTCGATGGCTCCGCGGAGCTCCACCCGGCCTACGCGTATGCCGCCGACTTTCCCGACTGCGTGACGGCCGCGCAGTGGCGGTCGTTCACCTCCACAGCCGTCGAAGTCGTCTCAATCATCACGCGGGCCGAGGAGACCACCCAGTCGCTCATTGACGCCGCCGCCCGGTGACACCCGAGTACCGTTCAACTCGTCGCGCCCGACGGACGCAACTTTCACGGCCTGGCTGTGTGAAGCTCACGCCGCCCAGCGGGCAAGACATTCCCATCTTCTTGTGTTCGAACGTATGTTCGAGTACCGTGATGAGATGGTCGCAGCCCTCCACGAGACGAACCCCCACCCGGGCGCCTCGTGGACCCACGCCCTCAACACCATCCACCACACCCTCGACGAGATCTCCCATCACGCCGACCCACCGCCGAACACCGAGCACGCCACCCTCATCCGACAGATCGAGCGTGCCCAACGCCGCCTCGACGGCCTCACCCTGCTCCTCACCGCATCCGCACGGGCTGCGGGGGTGGCCCGCGACGCCGGGTACTCCGACACCGGAGCCTGGCTGGCCGACACCACCCACACCAACCCCCGGCCCGCGCTCGCTACCGTGAAGTTGGCCGACAGCCTCCAGCGGCGGCTACCCCACACCCGCGCGGCTCTGATCGCCGGAGACCTCTCCCGCGAGCACGCCGCCGTGATCGAGCACGTTACCCGGACCCTCCCCCGAGGGCTCACCGACCACCAACGCGCCCGCATCGAAACCGACCTCATCAACCAAGCCACCACCATGGACCCCGCCCGACTTCGACAGACCGGACGCCGAGCACTCGCCGTGGTCGAACCCGACGAACCCATCGTGGACGCCCACCAAGACGAGGTCCTACGCAGCGAAGAACAACACGCCTATGACCGCGCACGGTTCACCCTCCGCGACAACGGCGACGGCACCACCACCGGCCACTTCACCATCCCCAACCTCGCCGGATCCATCCTCACCCGCATCCTCGACGCGATGGCCTCACCCCGCCGCGCCAACTACGGCGCCCACCACGCCCAAGCAGGCGACACCCACGGCCGCGACGGCACCGACCCCTGGACCCGCAGGATGGGACAAGCGTTCACCGAACTGATCGAACACGCGCCCACCGACCACCTGTCCAACAAGGCAGCCGCCACCGTCGTGATCACCCTCGACCTCGACCGACTACGCAACCAGCTCAAAGCCGCCGCCGTCGACACCGGCGAGGCCATCTCCGCGGCCACCGCCCGCCGCCTCGCCTGCCAAGCCGGGCTCATCCCCGCCGTCCTCGGCGGGCGATCACAACCCCTCGACCTCGGCCGCAGCGCACGCCTCTTCACCGAAACCCAACGCAAAGCCCTCGCCACCCGACACACCACCTGCGCCGCCCACGGCTGCCAACGCCCCTACACCTGGACCGAACTCCACCACCGCCACCCCTGGGCACACGGCGGCACCACCAACCTCACCGACGCCATCCCCCTCTGTAGCTTTCACCACCGCCGCATCCACGACCCCACCTACCACCACCAAGAAACAACCACCGACACCGGACTCCCCACCATCACCTTCCACCGACGCCAATAGCAATACCGCACCAGCCTCCGGGTCAGACGGCAACCAAACGCCGTCTCCGGCCGCACGAGGGACCTGGTCGCTGCGGTGAACCTGGCTAGTGATGGCCGGAGCGCCGCAAGCGCCGGAGCGCCGCGCTGGCACGTCGACCGACATCGACTCGCAGTGCGGCGGGTGGGTCGCCGTCCCCGCCCGCGTTGACGGCCGGGATGGGCGCCGTCGCGTCCTGGAGTGGCCGCAGTACCAGGTCGGCGACGGCCGCCGCCGCCGTGACGGTACCCGGCAACGGGGTATCCACCAGGTCCGACTGGTCGGTGTCGCCGTTGTTCGCGAACTCACCGCCGCCCACGAGTAGATCCAGGTCGCCGATCACCGTCAGGCCGTCGCGCCGCAGCTCGCGCAGCCGCTCGACCCGGGCGACGCTGCGCTTCCGGACGAACTCCGCGGCCCAGGCCGGCATCGGGGGGGACTTGGGGCCGTCGGCGACGGGCGGCTGTGAGGTGAGGCGGTCGAGCAGGTTGCGCGCGATGACCTGACGCCGTTCGCGCTTGGACCAGCCGGCCTCCATGGCGATGAGGTGGAG
>JBOFJB010000465.1:0-15556 GCA_051650465.1 Dermatophilaceae bacterium
GACCTTTGCCCTCGCTGGCACCGGGGATCAGACCCGGGACGTCGGCGACGGTGTACCGCTCGGACCCGGCGGTGACCACACCGAGGTTCGGCACCAACGTGGTGAACGGGTAGTCGGCGATCTTCGGCTTGGCCGCGGAAAGCACCGACACCAGTGAAGACTTCCCGGCACTCGGGAAGCCGACCAGCGCGACATCGGCGAGTGACCTCAACTCGAGCACGATGTCGACGGATTCGCCGGGCTCACCGAGCAGGGCGAACCCAGGAGCCTTGCGTCGCGGGCTGGCCAGCGCCTTGTTGCCGAGACCGCCGCGGCCCCCACGGGCGGCGACGAAGGTGGTGTCGCCACCGACAAGATCGGCAAGCACGTCACCATCGGTGGACTTCACGACCGTGCCCGGCGGGACCGGCAGCACGAGGTCGCCACCGTCGGCACCATGCCGCTCGTCGCCAGCACCCGGGGCGCCGTGGCGAGCGCGTTGATGTGGACTTCGGTGGTAGTCGAGCAGGGTGGTCGACTGCGGGTCGACGACCAGCACCACCGATCCGCCGCGTCCACCGTTACCCCCATCGGGGCCCCCCAGCGGTTTGAACTTCTCACGGCGCACCGAGGCGACGCCGTGCCCACCGCTACCTGCGGCGAGGTGGAGGACAACCCGGTCGACGAAGGTCGTCATCCGGCCTGCTCCTGTTCCGTGGGACGAAGGCGGAGGGGGCGAGCACCGTCGACCGGTGACCGCCCCTCGCGCATGATGGTCAGAGGTGGATCACCCGGCGGCGACCGGCTCGGGAGAGAGGACGCTCACGGTCTTGCGGCCGCGCTTGCTGCCGAACGTCACCGCTCCCGCGACGAGGGCGAACAGGGTGTCGTCACCGCCGCGGCCCACGCCGTCACCGGGGTGGAAGTGCGTCCCACGCTGGCGGACGATGATCTCACCGGCCTTGACGACCTGACCTCCGTACCGCTTGACCCCGAGGTACTGGGCATTCGAGTCGCGACCATTGCGGGTCGAGGATGCACCCTTCTTATGTGCCATGTTGTCGGCTCCTGTTCGGAAGTGGTCGGGTCACGCGTCGATCGCGGTGATCTTGATCTGGGTCAATGGCTGGCGGTGGCCCTGCCGCTTGCGGTAGCCGGTTTTGCTCTTGTGTTTGAGGATCGTGATCTTCGGACCCTTAGCCGCCTTGACCACCTCAGCGGTGACCGTCACCTTGGCGAGTTTGGCGGCATCGGAGGTCACCGTACCGCCGTCGACCACGAGCAGCGGTCGGAGTTGGATCTCGTCACCGGTCTCGCCGATCTTGTCGATGAGCAGGGTGTCGCCGACGGAGACCTTCTCCTGGCGACCGCCTGCACGCACAATCGCGTACACGTGGTGTCTCACTTCCTGTTCGGGTGCGCTCTCAGACCGGCACGGTCGCTACCCCATGGACAACATAGGACACCGGCTCGGTGGACACACTTGCCAGAAAGGTACCTGCGTGTGGCGGAGCCGGCCAAATCCGTGCCACACGGTAAGCCACCTACAGCGCCCGCGGCCGTCGGGCGATCGCGGTCCGGGTCAGGCCCGTGCTGCGGCACCGCTCACCTAGGACGGACGGAGGGGAACTTCTCTGCGTCATCGCCATCGCCATCGCCATCGCCATCGCCAACGGCGACGGTCACGCTTCGGTCGCGACCTCGTCGGGCGGCGCCGCGGCCGAGTCGTCCGCAGAGAGCAACGGCTCCGGCTCGGGCTCACCTGCGCGGGGCGGACCGGCCGGCGCGAGCACCCGAGGGCGCCGACGCTTCTTCCGCTCTGGCGTTGCGGCAGCCGGGTCGCTCGCCGCACGACCGACGCCCACCGGCTTCTTGTCGGTGATGCCAACGGGGTCTATCGCATCGGTCGAGTCGGTAGGTTCGGCGTGGTCGAGGACGCTACCGGCGTCGGCACGGCGCACGGCTGCGGCGTGCGCCGCTGCCGCGATCTGCGCCGCGGTCGGGCCGGATGACGGTCGCGGTGGTTCCTCCGGGGCCGCAGCCGAACCGCCTCGGCGCCCGCGGCCAGCACGTGCGGAGCCTGCGTCGGCCGCTCGCGAGCCGGTCTTGTCGACCGGTTCACCGGAGACGATGATGCCGCGACCGCTGCACTGCTCGCATGGCTCGCTGAAGACCTCGACCAGCCCCGAGCCGACCCGCTTTCGGGTCATCTGTACCAGCCCGAGCGAGGTCACCTCGGCAACCTGGTGCTTCGTCCGGTCACGCCCGAGGCACTCGAGGAGACGGCGCACGACGAGGTCGCGGTTGGACTCGAGCACCATGTCGATGAAGTCCACGACGATGATCCCGCCGATGTCGCGCAGCCGGAGTTGCCGCACGATCTCCTCGGCGGCCTCGAGGTTGTTCTTGGTGACCGTCTCCTCGAGGTTGCCGCCCGATCCGACGAACTTTCCGGTGTTGACGTCGACGACGGTCATCGCCTCGGTGCGGTCGATGACGAGTGACCCGCCCGATGGCAGCCACACCTTGCGGTCCATCGCCTTGGCGAGTTGCTCGTCGATGCGATGTGCCGCGAAGACGTCGTCGTCCGTTGTCCAGTGGATCAACCGGGCAGCGAGGTCGGGTGCGACGTCCTCGACGTACCCGCTCACGTCGGACCACGCCGTGTCGCCTGCGACGACCAGGGAGGCGAAGTCTTCGGTGAACACGTCCCGGATCACGCGGACCGTCAGGTCAGGCTCGCCGTGCAGCAGCAGCGGAGCCCCACCACTGCCGGACTTTCGCTTGGCGGCGGTCCCGGCCTTGGTCGAGATTTTCTCCCACGCGGCGGTCAGCCGCTCGACATCCGCGGTCAGTTCAGCCTCGGAGGCACCCTCGGCCGCCGTACGGACGATGACCCCAGACCGGTCGGGGACGACCTGCTTCAAGATGGACTTCAGGCGGGAACGCTCGGTGTCGGGCAACTTCCGCGAGATGCCGGTCATCGACCCCTCGGGTACGTAGACGAGATACCGCCCGGGAAGCGAGATCTGTGACGTCAGGCGGGCGCCCTTATGACCGATCGGGTCCTTGGTCACCTGGACCAGGACGGTGTCTCCGCTAGAGAGGGCGTGCTCGATCCGCTTGGGCTGGCCGGTCTCGAGGCCCGCCGCATCCCAGTTGACCTCGCCGGCATACAGCACGGCGTTGCGGCCCTTGCCGATGTCGACGAACGCCGCCTCCATCGACGGCAGGACGTTCTGCACCCGGCCGAGGTAGATGTTTCCGGCCATCGATGTCGTGCTCTCCCGCGACACGTAGTGCTCGACCAGGACGCCATCTTCCAGGACGCCGATCTGGACACGGTCGGCGCGCCCGCGAACCACCATCACCCGCTCGACGCTCTCGCGGCGAGCCAAGAACTCGGCCTCGGTGACGATCGTCCGGCGCCTGCCCGCCTCGCGACCCTCCCGGCGGCGCTGCTTCTTGGCCTCCAGCCGGGTTGAGCCCTTGACCGCCGTCGGCTCCTCGCTCTTGGCCCGGGGTTGGCGAACCTTGGTTACCGTGCCGGGCGGGTCGTCGCTCTCGCCACCACCGCCACTGCGGCGCCGGCGTCGGCGCCGGCGGCTCGATGCTGACGAGTTCTCCGCTGCCTCAGGACCGTCCGCGTGATCGTCGCCGGATGTCGTCCCGATGCCGGACTCCACGGCCGTGGCGTCCTCGCCCGCGTCAGCACCAGCGTCATCGGCTCGGCCCTGGCCGGAGCGGCCACGCCGGCCACGACCTCCGCGGCGACGGCGACCACCTACCGGGTTGTCGTCGCCGCCGTGGTCATCGGTGGCTTCGGCGTTGCCTGTTGCGGCCTCGGCGGCCGGCTCCGACCCGGGGTCGACCCGGACCGGGCCGGCGAGATCGCCGGACGTGGCGTTGTCCGCGTCGTCGGCCGGCGCCTGCCCCAGCAGCGGCTGCGACGGGGCGGTGGCCCGCCGACGTCGAGGTGCCACCGTCGGGTCAGGCGCCTGGAACAGCAGGCCAAAACTCGGCGAGCCGCTCCCTCCCGAGACGCGGCCGGCATCAGCCTCAGAACCTGGAACAACGTGTGGTTCGCGAGGGATTGCATCCGTGGTCGCGACCGCACCCGCGACCACCACGGCGTCCTGGGTGGCGGTCGCCCGGTCACGGGAGTCCGCTACCGAGTCGTCCCCGTCGGATGCCGCAGCACTGTTCGCCTCCGACGGCGTCCCGGCAACGTCGTGCGCCCCGGCGACCGGGGAGCCGGCCTCGGGGTTACTGGTCTCAGGAGTGCTCACCGCGGTGGTGGCCCGGCGTCGGCGTCGCGGCGGAGCGACGGCTTCCGTGGTCGAGGCGGGGTCGGTGGCGGCGGTGGTGTGGTCGGTGTCAGGCACCAGAGCGGTCCTTTCGTCATCCGCCCGGCTGACGCCACACCCGGAACCGAATCGGCTCCTCGTCGACCGGGTGATGATCGGTCGCATCGTGCCGGGTGTCCACCTGGCACGGAAGTCGGCTACTGCCCCAAGTCGGCTCGCGCGTTCGGCGCGCGTCACCTGTCGAGGCCGACGGCTTCCTCGTCGGCAGCCAGCGGGTCGGCTACCCCAGCACCTGCGTCAAGCAGTGGGCCCTGTGCCATCCGGGTGACCAACGGTGGGACCGTCGGGGAGTATCCGGTGACTGCATGCAGTGCGGTAAGGATGTCGTCGGGGCGCACGGTGGGTGTGGTGTGCCGTACGACCACGCGAAGTATCGCACACCCGCCCTCACCGACTCCGTTGATCGTCATCACCATCACCGCGGGCCGCGTGTCGAAGGTGCGAGGGCCGTTCTTGAACATCCGGGTAGCCTCAGCGATTTCGGCGGCGAGGTACTGAGCGATGGCCGGCTCGACCTCAGCAGGCGCTGCCCCGCGGAGAACCAGCCGCCACTCGCTGGCCTGGAGGAGGTCGGCCAGCGCTCCGGGGGCGGCGTCGACCACCTGCACGATGTCCAGACCGGCGGGAAGAGCGGCGTCCAGCGCCATCCGGACCACATCGGCGTCGAGCCTCTCGGTTACCCGGATCTCGAGGTACTCGGCCTCGCTCGCGGTCCCGGTCGGGGCTGCGTTGGCGTAGGAGATCAGCGGGTGCGGCCGGAAGCCAGCGGAGTACGCCATCGGCACTCCCGCGCGGCGCAGAGCACGCTCGAACGCTCTCGAGAAGTCCCGCGTCGAGGAGAACCGTAGCCGGCCACGCTTGGCATACCGGATGCGGAGCCGTTGCACCGCTGGTGCCGGCGGTGGGCCCTCGGGAACACGCTGACGGGCCATGCGGCAAACCCTAGACGCACGAGCCACGCCGATCGGTGGTGGTCGAGGATGCCAAGCACTTGGGCACCGACGACGCCTCCGGTCGAGGTGGTCGTCGCGGTCGGCGCCGCCTGCCCACGTCGCCGGCAGGTGACCTACTGAGCAGGCGAACCAGCACCTTGCCGGTCGTGAAGGCACGGATTCAGTGTCGACATTCGGCTTCCACGCACGCCATCCGCACTACTACGGTGTCGGCATGCCGGACATCAATCGCCCCCGTCTCGCCGATCTCCTCGCTACCGAGCGCGACACCTACGCCGCGCGCCACCCGCGCAGCGCGGCGATGTTCGAGGCTGGCGCGAACCTGTTCGGCCGGGTACCGATGACGTGGATGAACAAGTGGAGCGGCGGCTTCCCGCTCTCCTTGGAGCGGGCGAACGGCAACCGGGTCACCGATGTCGACGGCCACACCTACGTCGACTTCGCGCTCGGCGACACCGGTGCGATGGCGGGGCACTCCCCCGCGCCGACCGTAGCCGCCGTGACGCGGCGGATGGGCGAGCTCGGCGGGGTGACGACGATGCTCCCCACGGATGACGCCCAATGGGTGGGCGCGGAACTCACTCGCCGCTTCGGCCTCCCGCTGTGGTCCTTCACGCTCAGCGCCACTGACGCGAACCGGTGGGCGGTGCGCCTGGCCCGGCTGGCCACCGGACGGCCGAAGATCCTCGTCTTCGCGTACTGCTACCACGGCTCCGTCGACGAGACCTTCGCCCTGCCCGGTCCGGAGGGAAAGGCCCAGTCTCGCCCGGGCAACGTCGCCCCTCCGGTGGCCCTCGACGTCACCACCAGGGTGGCGACGTGGAACGACCTCGAGTCCGTCGAGCGCGAACTCGCACACGGCGACGTCGCCGCGATACTCACCGAGCCGGCCCTGACCAACATCGGCATCGTGCTGCCCGAGCCGGGCTTCCTCGAGGGCGTGCGCGAACTCGCCACCCGCCACGGCTCGCTGCTGATGATCGACGAGACCCATACCTTCTCGGCCGGCTGGGGTGGCGCAACCCGGGAGCGGAGGCTCGAGCCGGACGTTTTCGTCATCGGCAAGTCGATCGGCGGCGGCATCCCGTGCGGGGCCTACGGGATCACCGACGAGGTCGCGCGGTCGATCACTCGGTTCACGGATGCCGGTGCCGCTGACATCGTCGACGTGGGTGGGGTCGGCGGCACGCTCGCCGGCAACGCACTCTCGACGGCCGCGATGCGGGCCACCCTCGGCGAGGTGTTCACCGAGGAGGCGTTCGCCCACATGACCGCGCTCGCCGAAGCGTTCGGGGCCGGGGTGCAGGCAACGCTCGACGAGTACGACGTGCCGTGGTCGGTGAGCCGGCTGGGCGCGCGCGCGGAGTACCGGTTCGCCCGGCCGGCGCCGCGCACCGGCGAGGAGTCGGCGGCGGCCCACGACGATGACCTCGACGCCTACCTGCACCTCGCCACGTGCAACCGCGGCATCCTCATGACGCCGTTCCACAACATGGCGCTGATGTGTCCCGACACCTCGCGAGCCGACGTTGACCGGCACACCGAGGTCTTCCGTGAGGTCGTCGGCGCGCTCTACGCCTGACCGGTCCCCGCTCGATGCCCTGCCTGCGGGTCCGGGGAGGGGTGCGCCCGGATGAGGAGGTACGGCACACCGAAATCGATGGCATCGGTCGCGGGGTCGGTGACGCCGGCGGTCGCGACGAGGTGGTCGAGCACGAGGGCTCGCAGGGCGGGCGCGTCGTCGCCGACGGCCCGCGCCGCGGCCACGTGCCCGGGAGAACTGCCGAAGAGCAGGTCGGTGGCCGCCTCTGCCGACGGGAACCGCCACGGCAGCCTGCGGTGCTCGACGTCGACCCGTGCAAACCCCGCCTCGGTGCACCAGGTCGTGACCTGCTCCACGTCTCCCCACCGGATCCATGCCGTGGCCGCGGCTCGCCCGGGCGCGGGCAGCATTGTGCTCATCCGCCGGCTCATCGACGCGATGTAGCCGTCCGGGTGCCACGTGCTCGCGACGAGTACCCCGTCGGGGCGAATGACAGCACGAGCGGCACGCAGCACCCCGACCGGGTCGGCCGCGAAGATCAGCCCGAAGGAAGAGGTGACCGCGGCGAACCGGCGCCCGAGCACGGCGAGCTCGTCCATCGCGAGCACGTGCCACTCGACGTCGAGACCTTCCTCCTCGCCGCGCCGCCGTCCCTGCTCGACCAGGCCGGGGGCGATATCGGTGGCAACGACGTCGTGCCCCGCACGGGCGAGCGCGTAGGCGACCGACCCGGTGCCGGCAGCGACGTCGAGCACCGGTCCCCGCGGTGGCCGGGGCACGG
Organism: Dermatophilaceae bacterium; assembly: GCA_051650465.1. Classification (GTDB taxonomy): domain Bacteria; phylum Actinomycetota; class Actinomycetes; order Actinomycetales; family Dermatophilaceae; genus JBOFLG01. Next base: position 7,624 of record JBOFJB010000465.1, read on the forward strand.
CCCCGGCGACGTCCTCCGCGGCCGGGGCGAGCACGGCGCCGAAAGTCGGGTAGTCGCCGCCGTCCCACATCGCCGCCACGGCCGCACGGGTCTCAGGGTCCATGACCCGAGCGTAGACGAGAACAGTTCTCAGATGAACCGGTCGCGACGGGAGAGCGCCGAACGGGTGGCACAGCACGCTCCCCGCGGTCACGAACGATCCGGTCATGGGGACTCCCCCATGCGGTGAAGTGTGGGAGGAGTCGTGTCATCCGCCCGGCGCGACGGCGCTCCAGTCGCGGTCAGCGAGCGTGCTCGGCCATCCGCTCGCGGCCGGCACCGAGGACGGTGAGCGGCAGCAGCGCCTTGCCGGTGGGTCCGATCTCGATCTCGGTATTCATCTGTGGGCAGACGCCGCAGTCGAAGCAGGGGGTCCAGCGGCAGTCCTCGACCTCGGTCTCATCGAGGGCGTCGAGCCAGTCCTGCCAGAGCCACTCCTTGTCGAGTCCGGAGTCGATGTGGTCCCAGGGCAGGACCTCCGACTCCCCGCGCTCGCGGGTCGTGTACCAGGCCACGTCGACGCCGAGCGGCGCGAGCGCGCGGTGCGCGGCCGTCATCCAGCGCTCGTAGGAGAAGTGCTCGCTCCACCCGTCGAAGCGGGCGCCGGCGTGCCACACCGCCTCGATGACCCGGCCGACCCGGCGGTCGCCGCGCGAGAGCAGCCCCTCGACGACACCGGGCTTGCCGTCGTGGTAGCGGAACCCGATGGAACTGCCATACCGGCGGTCGGAGCGGATGGCGTCGCGCAGTTTCGCGAGCCGGGCGTCGGTCTCGTCGGCGCCGAGCTGGGCAGTCCACTGGAACGGAGTGTGCGGCTTGGGCACGAACCCGCCGATCGACACCGTGCAGCGGACGTCGCGGCGGCCGCTGACCTCGCGGCCGGTCTCGATCACCCGCTTGGCGAGCTCGGCGATCTGGAGGACGTCATCGTCGGTCTCGGTCGGCAGGCCGCACATGAAGTAGAGCTTCACCTGCCGCCAGCCCGCGCCATAGGCAGCCGAGACAGTGCGGATGAGGTCATCCTCGCTGACCATCTTGTTGATGACCTTGCGGATCCGCTCGGACCCGCCCTCGGGCGCGAAGGTTAGCCCCGACCGGCGGCCGTTGCGGGTCAACTCGTTCGCGAGGTCGATGTTGAAGGCGTCGACCCGAGTGGACGGCAGCGAAAGCCCGGTGTTGGTGCCCTCGTACCGGTCGGCGAGGCCCTTGGTGACCTCGGCGATCTCCGAGTGGTCGGCACTCGACAGCGAGAGCAGCCCGACCTCCTCGAAACCCGTTGCAGCAAGCCCGCGTTCGACCATCTCGCCGATCCCGGTGATCGAGCGTTCACGAACCGGACGGGTGATCATCCCCGCCTGGCAGAAGCGGCACCCACGAGTACACCCGCGGAAGATCTCGACCGACATCCGCTCGTGCACCGACTCGGCGAGCGGCACTAGCGGCTGCTTCGGGTACGGCCACGCGTCGAGGTCCATGACGGTGTGTTTCGAGACCCGCCACGGCACGCCGGGAACGTTCGGTGCGACTCGCTGGATGCGGCCGTCGGGCAGGTACGTGACGTCGTAGAACTCCGGCACGTAGACGCCGCCGGTGCAGGCGAGCCGCAGCAGCAACTCGCGGCGCCCGCCCGGGCGGCCCTCGCGCTTCCACGCCGAGACCAGGTCGGTGATCGCGAGCACCGCCTCCTCGCCGTCGCCGACGACGGCGCAGTCGACGAAGTCGGCGACCGGCTCGGGGTTGAATGCCGCGTGACCGCCGGCGACCACGAGCGGGTGGCTCTCGTCGCGGTCGCGGGCATGCAGCGGGATACCGGCGAGGTCGAGCGCGGTGAGCATGTTGGTATAGCCGAGCTCGGTCGAGAACGACAGGCCGAACAGGTCGAAGTCGCCCACCGGGCGGTGGCCGTCGACGGTGAATTGCGGCACGCCGTGCTCGCGCATCAGCGCCTCGAGGTCGGGCCAGACGGCGTAACTGCGCTCGGCGAGCGCGTCGGGCCGCTCGTTGAGCACCTCGTAGAGGATCATCACGCCCTGGTTCGGCACCCCGACCTCGTACGCGTCCGGGTACATCAGCGCCCACCGCACGGTGCCGTCTCCGGCGATGTCCCATGGCTTGACGGTGGAGTTCAACTCGCCGCCGACGTACTGGATGGGCTTGCTCACCTGCTCGAGCAGGGGCTCGAGACGGGGAAAGACGGACTGGCCAGACACGGGTCAAGGGTAGGTCGCCCCTCAGGTCTGGCCCAAACGGATGACGCCACCCCCGACTTCCCGCCCGATCACGACGAGCGCTCGGTTCGCACGGGTTACCGACTCTTGCGAACCTCGACGACTCCGGATGGGCGGAGAAGTCGGGAGCGGATGACGCGGGGCTGCGTCCGCGCGCCGCGGCGTGCTTGGCTGGGATCATGACCGACACCCAGCACGTTGACCTCGTCATCCTCGGCCTCGGCCCCGGCGGTGAGCACGTCGCCACCGAGGCGGCGAAAGCCGGGCTCGCGGTCGTCGGCATCGACGAGCGCCTCGTCGGCGGCGAGTGCCCCTACTACGGGTGCATTCCATCCAAGATGGTCGTCCGAGCCGCCGACGCGATCTCCGCGGCACGGCACGTGAGTGGGCTCGCCGGAACGGCCGAGGTGTACCCCGACTGGGCACCGGTACACGCGCGGATCCGCGACGAGGCCACCACGGACTGGGACGACGCGATCGCCGTCGAGCGGCTCGAGAAGGCCGGCGTGCGCTTCGTCCGTGGTCATGCGCGGCTCGCGGGCACCGGGGTAGTCGAGGTGGGCGAGCACCGGTTCGAGGCCGCCCGTGGTGTCGTGCTCAACACCGGGACATCGCCGGCCGCTCCCCCGGTCGACGGCCTCGCCGACACTCCGTATTGGACCAACCGCGACGTGCTGCGCGCCGCCGAACTGCCAACGTCCATGGTCGTCATCGGCGGCGGGGCGATCGGGGCCGAACTCGCGCAAGCGATCTCGCGGTTCGGCACCGAGGTGACCGTGGTCGACGCCGGCGAACGCCTGCTGGCTGCGGAAGAGCCCGAGGCCTCGGAGGTGGTCGCCAGGGCGTTCGCAGCCGGCGGCCTGCGGGTGCTCACCGGCGCCCGCGTCGGATCGGTGAGGCACGCCGACGGGCGGTTCACGGTCGCCGTCACCGACGCCGGGGGCAGCAACCTCGAGTTGGGTGCTGACCGGCTGCTCGTGGCCGCCGGCCGCCAGTCCAACCTCGCCGACCTCGGCCTCGAGACGGTCGGGCTCGACCCCATGGCCCGCTCTGTCGAGACCGACGAGTGGATGCGCGCCGGGGACCGGCTCTGGGCGATCGGCGACATCGCGGGTCACGGCCAGTGGACGCACATGTCGATGTACCAGGCCGGGATCACCCTGCGCGACCTCACCGGCTGTGACGGCGAGCCGGCGAGTTACCACGCGGTGCCCCGGGTCACCTTCACGGACCCCGAGGTGGGCGCGGTGGGGATGACTGAGCGCCAGGCCCGCGAGGCCGGCCTCGACGTGCGGGTCGCCTCGAGCCCGCTCGGCGACTCGACCCGCGGGTGGATCGCCCGCGCTGACGGAGTCGTCAAGGTGGTCGAGGACCGCACCGCCGGACACCTCGTCGGCGCGACGACGGTGGGCCCAGGCGGCGGCGAGATGCTCGGCTTGTTCGCCACCGCGGTGCACGCCCGGGTGCCCACGACGGTGTTGCGCGAGATGGTGCTCGCCTACCCGACCTTCCACCGTGCCGCGGGCGCGGCGCTGGCCGCCCTGGACGGATGACGCCCGCCGCCCGCGAGCGCGTGGCCGCCGCTCTCGTGGCCCAATCCCGCGGGCGGTACCTCGCGCCGGTCCAACGGGCGCACGCCGCGAATCACGGACTGCTGTCGGTCCGTTACGGCCAGCCGCGCGCCGTCACCGCGATGCTCGAACTGCCCAAGTAGATCTGGGGCAGGCCGTTTACCAGTCCTGCTGCAGCGCCCAGTAGGCCAGCCCGGTGACGGTGTCTGCGGCCTCCCCATTGGCCGTCTCGGGCACCGACGGGTAGTCGCCGTGGTAGTTGATGACCATGACGATGTCGTTCTCGCGCCAGAGGCCCTCGGCACGCAGAGCGTTGTAGGTCTCCTGGAAGTCCGCGAGCCACCCGCTGGTCGGCTGTGACTTCCCGCCGTTCGCGGCAAACCAGACGAAGGGCTCGTCCGCGGCGTGGGCACGCTGGATCGCCTCACGGAGTCCCGTGCCGGGCTCGTTCTTGGTGGCGCAGGTGTTTCGGGGGCACTCCACGAACATGCCGGTGGCGTCATCAATGGCGGCTTCGGCAGAGGGCGTCATGGGCGTACGAGAAAAGTTCCACGGCTGCCAGCCGGTATAGATGTGACCGTAGCGCTGCCGCTCGGGAGTCTTCGGGTTCGTCACGAACTCCGCCCGCGCGGCCGCAACCGAGCGTCCGTCCCAGCGGGACGGGTCGTTGGTGTAGAACGCGATCGCCTCTCGGTCGATCTTCAACTCGGGGTTCTTGGCCTCGATCCGGTCGTAGTTCGCGACCGGGCCCCAACTCTCTTTGTCCTCCGACATGCCCACCTCGGTGATGACGGTCCGCTTGGCGACCTTCTCGAAGAGGCGTGCTTGCTCGTCCTCACTCACGTTGGCGGTGTTTCCCCAGAGGCCGTCGAGATTCTGGCGGACATAGCGCCACTGCGAGTCGAGCGAGTCGTCATTGGCGAGCCGGTTCGCGCCGTGGATCGCCATGAACACCCGGGGCGAACCCGGCTCTCCGGCGCCGTCGGGCGGAGTCGAGGTGGGCGTCGGTGCGGCAGTAAGCGGTGCAGCACTGGTCGGCGAGGCAGGCGGAGGCGTGGGGCTCGGGGAGGTGCGGGGCGTCTGAGGGGCCTCGGTCGTCGGTTTCGGGGAGCCCGTGGCGACCGGGCTGGCGGAAGGTTGCGGGTCCGCCGGGCCGGCAACCGGATCCGTCGGCTGGCATCCCGAAAGGACGATCAGAAGAGGGATGGACATGGTGACCGAAGCGAGGCGTAACGTCATCAGACCACCCAAGCACGGTTCGACCAAGACGGTCAAAACACCGCAGCCCGACTCGTTCCGAGCGACTGGCCCACACGCCCCCCCGGAGGCACCAAGGCGCTTGTCCTGCAACGGAATACACCAAGGACGGCCCATCCTTGTCACGGCGTTTCCGGGAGGTCTCGATGAGATTGTCGACCTCAACAGGCGTCGCGACTCAGCGGAACTCCGCGACAATCCACCCAAGGCCGGACCCGAGGTCATGGCGGTCATCGGCGGCCGACCGTCATCGGCCGAGACGAGAACGGTCAGTCGGTGTAGTGGGCGTCGAGAAGGCTGGAGTACCTTTCCGCGACGACCTTCCGCTTGAGTTTGAGGCTGGGGGTGAGTTCGCCGGCCTCGACCGTGAGATCGTGCTCGAGGATGGTGAACTTCTTGATCGTCTCCCAGCGGTTCAACCCGGCGTTGAGCTGGTCGATGTAGCCCTGCACCATGTCGCGGCAGACCTGCGAGCCGACGACCTCGGCGTACGGCCGGTCCGGCATCCCGTTGGCGGCAGCCCAGTCGACAATGCCATCAGGGTCGAGAGTGACCAGCGCGGAAACAAAGTTGCGATCGGCGCCGTACACGACGAGTTGGCTCGCGTAGGGACACCGGCCCTTGAACGCGGCCTCGATGATCGACGGCGCCACGTACTTGCCGCCGCTCGTCTTGAAGAGATCCTTCTTACGGTCAGTAATGCGGAGGAAGCCGCGGTCGTCGAGTTCACCGATATCGCCGGTGTGCAACCAGCCATCGGCATCGACGGTCTCTGCGGTGGCCTCTAGATTGTTGTGGTAACCCTCCATGTTGCCCGGACCGCGGAGCAGCACCTCGCCGTCCTCGGCGATCCGGGCCTCCGTACCGGGCAGCGGCCAACCCACCGAGCCGTACTGGAACGCGTGAATGCGGTTGACGAACGAGGCGGCGCTGGTCTCGGTCATGCCGTACCCCTCGGCGATGTGCATCCCCATCCCGTCGAACCACCGCGCGACATCCTGGTTGAGCGCTGCCGACCCCGAGATGAAGAAGCGCACCCGGCCGCCGAAGCGCTGGCGGACCTTCGCCCCGACGAGCCTGTCGGTGAGCCAGTGCTTGATGGCGAGCAAGCCACCGGGTGTGCGGCCTTGCTCACGCAGCAGCGACACCTGCCTGCCGTTCTCGCTCGCCGCGAGGAACAACTTGTGCTTCAGCCCACCTTCCTGCTCCATCATCATCGAGATCCGGGCGTACGCCTTCTCGAAGATCCGTGGGGCCGCGCCCATGAACGTCGGGTTCACCACGGCGAGATTGTCAACGATCTTGTCAATGCGTCCGTCGATAGCGGTGGTGAAACCCATCTGCAGCGGGAACGTCAGCAGCACCTTGCCGAACACGTGGGCAAGCGGAAGCCAGAGGTACTGCACGTCGTCGGCGCTGAGAATACCGATGGCCTGGGTCGCGGCGGCCTCGTAGGTCCATGACGAATGCCGCAGCCGCACGCCCTTCGGCCGGCCAGTGGTACCGGAGGTATAGATGATGGTGGCGAGTTGGTCAGACCCGATCGCGTCGATGCGGGCGTCGATCGCGCCAGGGTCGCCGGCGAGGTACTCCCGACCGATCAGCCGTACCTCGTCGAGCGTGAGGGTCCACTCGTCGCTGTCCGCCTCGCCGTCGACGACCACCGCTTTGATCACCCCAGGGATGGCCGACCGGACGGACCGCAGTTTCTCGAGTTGGTCGGCATCCTCGACGAACACCACTCGCGCTCCCGAGTCGGCGAGAATGTAAGCGACGTCCTGGGCGAGGGTGGTCGGGTAGATCGTGGTGGTGGCTCCTCCGGACACCATGATCGCGAGGTCGGCGAGTGCCCACTCGTACCGAGTCCCGGAAGCGATCGCGACCCGATCTTCCGGTTCGACCCCCAGAGCGATCAGGCCGGCTCCGATGTCCCGCACGTCGACATCCACCTCGCGCCAGGTCGCCGTGACCCAGGTATCCCCGGACGGCTGGACGACGGCGTACCGGAACGCCGGAGCATCGGGCGTGGCAGCCACCCGGTCGCGGAACAGGTGCCCAACGCTCTGCGCCTGCGCGTCGAGAGCGGAATGGTCGACCCGCTCGTCCGCAGCAGTGGTGGGATGTACCGCACTGGCCATCGTGGGAGACCGTCCTCGTCGTCGGGGGGCGTGCTGCGCGAATCCTGTCACAGCCCGTGGTGGTTCAGGTATGGATGGGGCGTGGTGGTCGATGTCAGGCTGGCACCGCCTTGGCGAGCACCTCTCGACAGCGAGCGACATCGACGGCCATCGCCTCGACCAACTCCTCGACGGTGTCGAACCGCAGCGTCGGACGGACCCGGGCGGTGAACTCGACCAGGACCGACTCGTCGTAGAGGTCGAGGTCGTCCCGGTCGAGCACATACGCCTCGACTGTGCGCCGGTCGTCAGTGTCAAACGTCGGATTGGTCCCGATGCTGACAGCCGCAGGCAGGGTGCGGTCGGGCGCGTCGAGCGGCAAAGCGACCCGGGTCAGCCAGCCGGCGTAGACCCCCTCGCGGGGAACCAGACCCGCCGAGTCCGGACCGAGGTTCGCTGTCGGGTAGCCCAGCCCACGTCCGCGATGGTTGCCGTGCACCACCGTCCCCAAGAGGCGATGCGGCCGGCCGAGAACGCGGGCCGCCTCGGCGACATCCCCGTTACGGAGCAAGCGACGAACCACCGTGGAGGAGAACCGCTCACCGTCACCGACATCATCGAGCGCGACCACCTCGAAACCGAACTGTTCGCCGAGGTCGACGAGCGTGGAGACGTCCCCGGAGTTGCGGTAGCCGAAACGGGTGTCCATCCCGACCACAAC